>JAUIEH010000403.1 GCA_030428405.1 Alphaproteobacteria bacterium | reverse complement strand
AGAGAAAGATGCGTCATGTGCGGGTCGGCCGGCCGAAAAGCGCCGTCGACCGCGCCCGCTTCGAGAATGCGCGTGGTCTGCGCCAGCAGCTCTGCGAGCTTCTTTGCCGGGCGCATGGCGGTCTGGGCGCCGCCGCCGGCGAGATATTCCTGCAAGAGCACACGCGGGAAATACGGGTTTGCGGCGAAGGCGTCGGCGAGCGCTTCGATAAAGCTCTCCAGCCGCTCGGCAGGCGGCGCGGTCTCGCTGACGCGCGCCTCGACATGGGCGAGCACGGCGTCGACGCCCCCCTCCAGGACGGCGGCGTAGAGCCCCGCTTTGTCGCCGAAATAATACGCCACCATGGCCTTGTTGACGCCGGAGGCCTCAGCGATGCGGTCAAGCGTCGCGCCGGCGTAGCCTTGTTGCGCAAACAGCGCGGCCGCCGCCTCTTTCAGCGCGGTTTCAGCGTCTCCGCGCGCGCGTCGCGCTCTTACGGCCATGTGGAACTCCACAATTGTCCCGGCATTTTCAACTTATTAGACATCAGATTCGCGAGCAGCGGCGATGTGAGCGCCGGAATCGCGCTATATTTGCGTTGAATACAGGAAAGACGCCTGAACACGTCACCGTGAATGGGCCTTTTCTCAGCCGCATTTCGGGGTGATACTGGCGTCAACTTGAAACAGAGGCGGCGCGCGCTTTGAGACGCTGCGCCGCTACGCCTCGCCTAGCGGGGCGGAAGGAGTTGAACTATGGCGAATGCCGCGCTCTCTTTGAGCGTGACCCCCGATGCGGGGCTGTCACGCTATCTTACTGAAATCCGTCGCTTCCCGATGCTGGAGAAGGACCAGGAGTTCATGCTCGCCAAGCGTTGGCAGGAGCATGAAGACCCTGACGCCGCCCATCAGCTGGTGACCAGCCATCTGCGTCTCGTGGCCAAGATCGCCATGGGCTATCGCGGCTATGGCCTGCCCATCGGCGAGGTCATCTCCGAGGGCAATGTCGGCCTGATGCAGGCGGTCAAGAAGTTCGATCCGGACAAGGGCTTCCGCCTGGCGACCTACGCCATGTGGTGGATCCGCGCCTCGATCCAGGAATATATCCTGCGCTCCTGGTCGCTCGTGAAGATGGGCACCACGGCCGCGCAGAAAAAGCTGTTCTTCAATCTGCGCCGGCTGAAAGGCCAGATGCAGGCGATCGAGGACGGCGATTTACATCCCGACATGGTCGAAAAGATCGCGACCAAGCTGGGCGTGACCGAAGACGACGTCGTGCAGATGAACCGGCGCATGTCGGGTCCGGACGCCTCTCTGAACGCGCCTTTGCGTCAGGACGGCGATGCGGAATGGCAGGACTGGCTCGTCGACGATAAGGCGCCGAACCAGGAAACCGAGATCGCCGAACGCGACGAGTTCGACCAGCGCATGTCGCTTCTGCAAGAAGCCATGGGCGAGTTGAACGAGCGCGAGCGCCACATCCTGCAGGAGCGGCGTCTGACGGACGAGCCCAAGACGCTGGAGGAGTTCTCCACTGTCTACGGCGTCAGCCGCGAGCGCGTGCGCCAGATTGAAGTGCGCGCGTTTGAAAAGCTGCAGAAGGCCATGCGCACGGCCGCCGCCGGCATGGGCCTGATGAACGAAGACGAAGGCGAAGAAGCGCTCGCTTAATCCGCGGCTCGTGCGGCGCGCTGCGCCGATGAGCGTCTGAGAACTGCGCGGCTGAGAGCGCGCTTCGATCAAGCATCAAAGGGGACCGGCCCGCGCGCCGGTCCCCTTTTTCTTTGCGCTAACGCTCGGCATTCTTCGCGCTAACGCTCGGCATTCGCCTCGCTGCTTGAGCGCTGTTTTTTAGCGCTAACGTTCGCTGCTCGCTCGCTGCTTGAGCGCTGGTTTTGTTTGGCGCTAACGCTCGGCATTCGCCTCGCTGCTTGAGCGCTGGTTTTGTTTGGCGCTAGCGCTCGCTGCTCGCTCGCTGCTTGAGCGCCGCCCCTCCTCTATGGGACGCAATTTGGGCGACCTACTCGATGAACAGCGCGACGCAGTAATGCCCTCTGATCAGCGACACGGGCGCGCGGCCGCAAACCTCCTGGGATAAATGTTCGAACTGATCTTCAATCTGCATGGCGCGATTGTTCGACGCCTCCAGCTCGCGCAAGTGAAAATCCAGCATCTGGCGCGTCTGGTCATCGGCGCCAGCCGGCATGGCCTCCATGATGAGCTCGGCTGCGCGCAGATGCGTTTCGAGCTGCTCCACATCGGCGAGCGAATTTGCGCGCCATTCGTCGACGCCCTCATCAAGCGGCGCGAGGATCGCTGAGAACTCTTCATCACTATACGAACTTGACGGATCAAAATCCTGGCGCGTCGCAGCGACCAGATTTCGCAGGCGCCGGAAATATTCCTCATACCGATGCATCAGCGCCCTGCCCCTTATGGTGAACCCTCTGACCTCATTGAGGAATTGGTCATTTTGAACGGGAACAGCAAGCACGGCCTCGGCGAGCGCGCGCGCTTCGGCTTCGGTTTCGTCGACGTCGCGCGTCCTCAGGAAGCCGGAACTTTCTTCGGCTTCTCCACACCCGCTGAAGCAGAACGCTTCGCGCAGAGCGGGCGCCACAGTGGGAAGCTCCGTGCTCGGACGCCCGCGCCCGACAAGCTGGCTGGCGTTGATGAAGGCGTTCTCCGCGCGCTGACCCGGCCGTGTGATTTCTTCGGCGAGGGCTACGGCGTAAGCGCCGTCATCCGGCGTCGTCGCATCCGCCATGGTCGACATGGCGACCAGCAGGCCAGGGCGCTGCGTCTCGACAGTGAAGCCGCGCCCGCCGCGCGTGAAGGAATTGCGGCAGGCGTCATAGACGACGAACAGCGCGGAAGCGCCTGCGTTTTCCAGCGCATCGATCTGACGGTCCAGGCGCACGCCGCGCTGGGCGACCTGAATGGCGCTTGAGACCGACACGCCGGCCGGGATCATGAAATTGCGCCGCTCGCCGCCGGAACTCGCAACCGCTCCGTGACCGGCATAATAGAAGAAGCCTACCGCCTCTTCGCCCGACGCCGCCAGCGCTTCGCCAAAGGCCGAAACGGCGTCTTCGATCGCCGCAGCGTCAGCGTCGAGAACAACGGAGACCTCGAAGCCGACTTCCTCGAGCGCG
>JAUIEH010000402.1 GCA_030428405.1 Alphaproteobacteria bacterium | reverse complement strand
GTCGGACCGATCCATTTCGTGGGGATCGGCGGCATCGGCATGAGCGGCATCGCCGAGGTGATGTTGAATCTCGGCTATTCCGTACAGGGCTCCGACATCAAGGCGAACCCGAACGTGGAGCGCCTGAAGAAGCGCGGCGCGCGCGTCTCCATCGGTCATGATGCGGACAATATCAATGGCGCCGGCGCGGTCGTCGTCTCAACCGCGGTCAAGCGCGACAATCCAGAAGTGGTCGCAGCGCGCGCGCGCGGCGTGCCCATCGTGCGGCGCGCGGAAATGCTCGCCGAGCTGATGCGCCTGAAATACACCGTCGCCATCGCCGGCACGCACGGCAAGACGACGACCACCTCGCTCGTCGCAGGTCTTCTCGACGGGGCGGGGCTTGATCCCACCGTCATCAATGGCGGCGTCATTCAGTCATACGATTCCAACGCCAAGCTCGGCGAAGGCGACTGGATGGTGGTCGAAGCCGACGAAAGCGACGGCTCGTTTTTGAAGCTGCGCGGCACCATCGCCGTCGTCACCAATATCGATCCCGAGCACATGGATCACTATGGCTCTTTTGACGCGCTGAAAGCGGCCTTCGACAAATTCGTCGAGGCCATCCCGTTCTACGGCTTCGCCGTGTTGTGCACGGACCATCCCGAAGTGCAGGCGCTGGTCAGCCGGGTCGAGGACCGGCGCGTCGTCACCTATGGGCTTAATCCGCAGGCGGACATGCGCGCGGAAAATATCGACGCGGGCGCGACCGGCTCGACCTTCGATGCGATTTATCGCGACCGCCATGGCGACGAGGTCAAACGCTTCGAAAAACTCTTTTTACCGATGGCCGGGCGCCACAATGTCCAAAACGCGCTCGCAGCAATCGCGGTTGCGCATGAGCTAGGCGCAAGCGATGCCGCGCTTCGCGACGCGCTCGCCGCCTTTCGCGGCGTCAAGCGGCGCTTCACCGCGACGGGCGAGTGGAACGGCGTGCGCATCATCGATGATTACGGCCATCACCCCGTCGAGATCGCGGCCGTGCTCAACGCCGCGCGCCAGGTCTGCGAGCGCCGCGTCATCGCGGTCGTGCAGCCGCACCGCTATTCGCGGCTCAAGGCGTTGTTTGAGGATTTCTGCACCTGCTTCAACGATGCCGACGCCGTGTTCGTGACTGATGTGTTCGAGGCAGGCGAGAGCCCGATCGAGGGCGCAGACCGCAATCACCTCGTCGCCGGATTGATCGCGCACGGACACCGGCGCGCGCGCCCGATCACGCGCGAACGCTTAAGCGAAGTCATCGCCGCAGAAGCAGCGCCAGGCGATCTCGTCGTGTTTCTCGGCGCCGGCGACATCACCCAATGGGCGCATGCTCTGCCCGACGAACTCGCCGCGCGCGCTGACGCAGCGGAATAGGCGCGCGTCATGAGCTTTATTTCCCTGAAAGACCGGTTGCCGTCCGTGCGTGGCAAGATGATTGAAAACGCGCCGCTCGCAACGATGAGCTGGTTTCGCGTCGGCGGGCCGGCGCAGGCGCTCTTCATTCCGGCGGATGCGGAGGATTTATCCGCGTTTCTGTCGGCCTGTCCTGAAGACATTCCGGTGACCGTTTTGGGCGCCGCCTCCAATGTCATCATCCGCGACGGCGGGGTGGCGGGCGTCGTCGTGCGTCTGGGCGCGTCGCTGGGCGGTCTTGAGGACGAGGGCGCAGGCCGCATTCGCGCCGGCGCCGCCGTGCTCGACAAGCAGGTCGCCAAATTCGCGCAAAAGGCGGGCATTGGCGGGTTGGAGTTTTTCGCCGGCGTGCCGGGCGCGATCGGCGGCGCATTGCGCATGAATGCGGGCTGCTATGGCAAAGAGACCAAGGACGTGCTCATCGCCGCCAAGGCGATGGATCGCAGCGGTCAACACGTAGAATTGCGGATCGATGAACTCGGCTATGGCTATCGTTCCTCAACCGCCGCGCCGGATTTGATCTTCTACGAAGCATTGTTTCAGGGCGCGCCCGACGACCCCGACGTCATCGCTGCGCGCATGGACGACATCACCGCGCGCCGCGAGGCTTCCCAGCCCATCCGTGAAAAGACGGGCGGCTCGACCTTCGCCAATCCCGATCCCCCGGGCACGCCTAATCAGCGCAAATGCTGGGAGCTGATCGACAAGGCGGGCGGGCGCGGCTTGCGCGTGGGCGCCGCCATGATGTCGGAGCAGCACTGCAATTTCATGATCAATACGGGCGAGGCGACGGCCGCTCAACTCGAAGCCCTTGGCGAGGAAATCCGCCGGCGCGTGCTTGAGACGTCCGGTGTTGAGTTGCGCTGGGAGATCAAGCGCATTGGCCTCACGCCCGCCGAAGCGGCCGCTTACGCCGCCGCCTGATTTCGGCCGCAACGCCGCGCTTAGCTCACCCCTGGTTTCAGCTTGTGCCGTTTCAGCCTGTGAGGTCGTTCATGCGCATCGCCGCTATCGCCGCCGCCATTGTCAGCGCCGCAGCGCTCATCGCCGCGCCCGCTATCGCACAAACGCCGACGCCGGAAATCGTGCCCGAGCCTTACCCGATCATGGTCGGGGGCGAGGCGACGCTTGATGCCTGCGGCGCGGTTGGCGAAGTCGGCGGGCTGAACGAGGAGACCGGCGACGGTTTTCTCGCGGTGCGCACAGGGCCGGGCGGTGAATATCCCAAGCGCGGCGAGCTTTATAACAACAACATTGTCGTGATTTGCGGCCAGGTCGGCGACTGGTTCGCCGTGCTTTACCCTGAAGAAGGCGATCCGGATGCGGATTGCGGCGTCAGCTCGCCCATCCCGCAAGCGCGCGAATATCAGGGCCCGTGCGAAGCCGGCTGGTCGCATTCAAACTGGATCACGGTGATTGCGGGCTGAGGCGCGCGGCGGCCGCAAACTTGCTTGGATGCGCGCAGGTCAAACCGCGCGAGGTGCGAGATGCGCGTATTGCTCAGAGCTGAAACGGCTTATGTCGTCGCGGCGGCGGGGATCGCGGTGTGCGCGGCGATGCTGATCTGGCGCGGCGAATACGCCTGGAGACATGCTGGCACGGTGGTGCACGACACTTATTACGTCGCCGAGGCCGGCCGGACGATCGCGCTTTTCGCGCTTGTCCCGTTGGCGCTTGGCGCGGGCTGGCGGCTCGCCCGA
>JAUIEH010000401.1 GCA_030428405.1 Alphaproteobacteria bacterium | reverse complement strand
TACCCGGTCCCGCCCGAAGCCGAAGCGCGCGCCCATGTCGACACGGCGAAATATCGCGAAATGTATGCGCGCTCGGTGGAAGATCCTGACGGCTTCTGGGCCGAGCAGGCCAAGCGCATCGACTGGCTGAGGCCGTTCTCCAAGGTGAAGAACGTTTCCTACGACGCCTCCAACCTCTCCATTCGCTGGTTCGAGGACGGCGCGTTGAATGTCTGCGCAAACTGCGTCGATCGCCATTTGCCCGCCCGCGCCGACGACGTCGCCATCATCTGGGAAGGCGACGAGCCGAGCGACGACAAGAAAATCACTTATCGCGAGCTGCACGCTGAGGTCTGCAAGTTCGCCAATGTGCTGAAGTCGCGCGGCGTCAAGAAAGGCGACCGGGTCACGATCTACATGCCGATGATCCCGGAAGCGGCCTACGCCATGCTCGCCTGCGCGCGCATCGGCGCCATCCACTCCGTGGTGTTCGGCGGCTTTTCGCCCGAAAGCCTGTCTGGGCGCATTCTGGATTGCGAGTCGAACTGCGTCGTCACCGCGGACGAAGGCGTGCGGGGCGGTAAGAAAATCCCGCTCAAGGCCAATGTCGACAAGGCGCTCGAACTCCACCCCAACCCGGTCGAGACGGTCATCGTCGTAAAGCGCACAGGCGCAGACGTCGCCATGAAGGACGGTCGCGACGTGGCTTACGAAGAAGCCGCTAACTCTGTATCCGCCGACTGCCCGCCCGAACCGATGAACGCGGAAGACCCGCTCTTCATCCTCTACACTTCGGGTTCGACAGGTAAGCCGAAAGGCGTCCTGCATACGTCCGGCGGCTATCTCGTATACGCCTCGCTGACGCATGAGCTCGTCTTCGACTACCAGCCCGGCGAGGTTTATTGGTGCACGGCGGATGTCGGCTGGGTCACGGGCCACAGCTACATCGTCTACGGACCACTCGCGAACGGCGCGACGACGCTGATGTTTGAGGGCGTGCCGAACTATCCCACGACTTCGCGCTTCTGGGAGGTCGTCGACAAGCACGACGTCGCCGTCTTCTACACCGCGCCGACGGCGATCCGCGCTTTGATGCGCGACGGCGACGGCCCAGTCGCTAAGACCTCGCGCAAGAGCTTGCGTCTTCTCGGCACGGTCGGCGAACCGATCAATCCGGAAGCCTGGACCTGGTATTATAAAGTGGTCGGTGACAGCCGGCTGCCGATCGTCGACACCTGGTGGCAAACCGAAACCGGCGGGGTCTTGATATCGCCCCTGCCCGGCGCAACGCCGCTTAAGCCGGGCTCCGCCACTTTGCCGTTTTTCGGCGTGCAGCCGCAGCTTGTCGATGCCGACGGCAAAGTCCTGGAAGGCGCCGCGGAAGGCAATCTCGTCATTACGGAATCCTGGCCGGGGCAGATGCGCACTGTTTACGGCGACCACGAACGGTTCGTGCAGACATATTTTTCGACCTATCCCGGCAAATATTTCACGGGCGATGGCTGCCGGCGCGATGAAGGCGGCTATTACTGGATCACCGGGCGCGTCGACGACGTCATCAATGTCTCAGGTCACCGCATGGGCACGGCCGAAGTCGAAAGCGCGCTCGTCGCTCACCCTAAAGTCGCCGAGGCGGCCGTCGTCGGCTACCCGCACGACATCAAGGGCCAGGGCATCTACGCTTATGTGACGCTGATCGCTGGCGCTGCGCCGAGCGATGAATTGCGCAAGGAGCTCGTCGGATATGTGCGCGAGGAAATCGGTCCGATCGCCTCGCCCGACCTGATCCAATGGGCGCCTGCGTTGCCCAAAACGCGTTCGGGCAAAATCATGCGCCGCATTCTGCGAAAGATCGCTGCGAATGAGCACGACCAGCTTGGCGACACCTCGACTTTGGCGGAGCCTGCCGTGGTCGACGATCTCATCTCCAACCGCATGAATCAGTAAGCGCGCCGGCTTCGAACGCTCGCAATCCTTCACAACGCCGTGAGCCAGATTACATCGGCGTTACAAAGCTCCCGGCGCTGTTGATCGCTCTTCGCGCGCGCTGAATTGTGCTCGCCTTCAAGAGCTGTGAGGGGCTTATCCATGCATAAGCGAGCGAGATTTCTTTTGGGCGCGGCGGCGGCCTTTGCGGTCGTCGGCTGCGGGACAACGAGCGCCGAGGCGCCCGGCTATGTCGACCCGCGTCCGCCTGCGGACGAAGCGGCCATCGCGGCTGCGGTCGCCGATCCGACCCGACTGGAAGCGCAGGTCGGGCGTGATGCAGCGCGCCAGCCCGCGGCCGTTCTCGCCTTCTCTCAGATTGGTCCCGGCGACTCCGTCTTGGATCTAGAGGCCGGCGCCGGATACTACACGCGAATGCTCTCGAACCTGGTCGGTCCGGAAGGCCGTGTTCACGCGGTCTCGTCCACATTCGTCGCTGAAACCTATCCGCAGGCTGTCGAAGCCATCGCCGAGTTCGAAGCCACTGCCGGCAACGTCACGACCCAAACCGCCGCGTTTGACGAACTGACCTTTGACCAGACCTATGACGCCGCGGTGATGGTCCTGTTCTACCATGACACGGCATGGATCCCGTATGACCGCGCCGTGATGAACCAGCAGATCTTCGACGCGCTGGAGCCAGGCGGCACATTTCTCGTTATCGATCACCACGCGCCAGAAGGAAGCGGCGTTGAGAACGCCAACACCACGCACAGGATTGAATCCTCTGTCGTGATGGAGGAAGTGCTCGCCGCCGGTTTCGAATTTGACGGCGAAAGCGACGCCCTCGCCCATCCCGAGGATGATCGCACTGCGAACGTGTTTGATGAGAATATCCGTGGTCAGACCGACCGCTTCATCTACCGGTTCCGCCGGCCGGCCGAATAAGCGCTCAGCGCTTGGGGCCAATAGCGACGCCGCCCCTTCCGGAGGCGGCGTCGTTATTCATTGCTCGAACTATATTTCGCGCGTCTCGGAAATGTCGGCGGCGACGCGCCGGTTCCGGCGGCCGCGACGTGCGCTGCGACGGCTTGCAGCTTGCGGCGCCGTGCGCCTGCGAATTCCGTATTTGAGGACTTCCGCCGCAATCGCCGAGCAGATCACCGCGCCGCCATAGGCCCAGACGCCAGGCTGGCTCAACGCACTCGCAAAGCCAGTCGTCTTGGCGGCGAAAA
>JAUIEH010000400.1 GCA_030428405.1 Alphaproteobacteria bacterium | reverse complement strand
GGGACGGCGACATGAGTGAAAATGGCGAGCGTCAGACAAACCCGCCGGTCTCGGACCGCGAGGCCCGCGCCAAAGCGTATTGGCGCGCCAATATCCGGCTGATGGCCATCCTTCTTTCGATCTGGGCGCTGGTCTCGCTCGGTTTCGGCGTGTTGTTGCGCGAGGACCTCGACGTCATCTCAATCGGCGGCGCGCCGCTCGGCTTCTGGTTCGCGCAGCAGGGCGCGATCTATGTCTTCGTCGCCCTGATCTTCGTTTATTGCTTCTTGATGAGCGCGCTTGAGCGTCGCTACGGCGTGTCCGATGCAGACGATGCGGCCGACGACGCCGCGACTGCGCGCGACGCCTCGGAATAGGCGGCGCGCGCAATGTCGGCACAGATCGCCTGGACCGCGGCTTTCGTCATCGTCACTTTCGGCGCTTATGCGCTGATCGCCATCATTTCGCGGGCGGGCTCGACGGCTGATTTCTACGTCGCAGGCCATCATGTGCCGCCCTTCGTGAACGGAATGGCGACGGCGGCGGACTGGATGTCGGCCGCCTCGTTCATCTCCATGGCCGGCATCATCGCGTTTTCAGGCTATTGGGCCTCGGCCTATCTGATGGGTTGGACGGGCGGCTTTGTGCTGCTCGCGCTGTTGATCGCGCCATATCTGCGCAAGTTCGACAAATTCACCGTGCCTGACTTTGTCGGCGATCGGTATGGCTCCGACCTCGCGCGCTTCGTCGCCGTCATCTGCGCGATCTTCGTCTCTTTCACCTATATCGCCGGACAGATGCGCGGCGTCGGCATCGCGTTTTCGCGCTTTCTCGAACTGCCCGTTGAGCTGGGCGTCATCATCGGCGCGCTGATCGTCATGACCTATGCCGCGATCGGCGGCATGAAAGGCATCACTTACACCCAGGTCGCGCAATATTGCGTGTTGATCTTCGCCTATCTCGTGCCCGCGATCTTCATCTCGCTGGTCATCACCGGCCAGGCGATCCCGCAACTGGGCTTTATCGGCGACATTCGCGGCGAGGAGGGCGTGTCGCTGATCCAGCGGCTCGATCAGGTGACGCGGGATTTGGGATTTGCTGCGTATACAGAAAATACGCGAACGCAATGGGACGTGTTCGCCATCACGCTGTCGCTGATGGTCGGCACGGCCGGCCTGCCGCATGTCATCATCCGCTTCTTCACCGTGCCCAAGGCGTCGGATGCGCGCGTCTCCGCCGGCTGGGCGCTGATCTTTATCGCTCTTCTCTATACGACCGCGCCGGCTGTGGCGGCGTTTGCGCGGCTGAACTTCGTCGAATCCGTCAACGGGTCGGTCTATGACTCGGCCGACAGCAGCGTTGAGGACGCCATCACGCCGAGTTGGTTCTCCAATTGGCAGGAGACCGGGCTCATCGGCTGGGTCGACCGGAATAATGACGGGCGGGTCCAGTACTCCGCCGGCGCCGCCTTTGACGGCGCGCCGCGGCTTTTGCGCGATGAGGACGGTGACATCATTCGCGGCGCGCGCGGCGAGCCGCTCTATCAAAACCCGCTGCCGGAAGGCGAAAACGAGGTCTATGTCGACCGCGACATCATGGTGCTCGCCAATCCGGAAATCGCCAATCTGCCGCCTTGGGTCGTCGGCCTCGTGGTCGCCGGCGGGCTCGCCGCGGCGCTGTCGACGGCGGCTGGGCTATTGCTCGTCATCTCGGCATCGGTGAGCCACGACCTCTGCCGGAAAATAATCTTTAAGGGGATGAGTGACCGCCAGGAGATGCTGGTCGCGCGCCTGTCCGCCGTCGGCGCGGTGATGGTGGCTATATATGCGGGGATTAATCCGCCGGGCTTCGTCGCCGCCGTCGTGGCGTTTGCGTTCGGGCTTGCGGCGGCGAGCTTCTTCCCTGTCATCCTCTTGGGCATATTCTGGAAACGGATGAATAAATGGGGCGCCGTGCTCGGCATGGGCTCGGGCCTCATCCTGACGGGCGGCTATATCGTCTATTTCAAGATCCTCAATCCGGGGCTGGACAATGCCGAGCACTGGCTGTTCGGCGTCTCGCCGGAAGGCTTTGGCGCCATAGGGATGATGGTGAACTTCGCGGTTTCGATCGGCGTTTCTCTGATAACGCCCGCGCCGCCGCCGCATCTCGCCAAAATCGTCGACGACATCCGTATGCCGACCATGCGCCGCGCTGCGCCGCCGGCTGAATAGGCGCAAGAACGCATCTATGAGCACACGACGTTTTCCCGCCGAGTCGGAACCCATCGCCGCTGTCTGGACAGCCTGGCCGCATCACGAAGATTGGGCCGATGCGCTCAACGACGCGCGCGGCGAAGTCGCAGCCTTCTGCCGCACCGTCAGCGAGCCTGCCGCAAAGCCTGAGGAACCGCCGGGCGCGCCGGTGCGTCTGATGACGCTTAATGGCGAGACGCCGGCGCTGCGCGCGCGCGCTTTCGCCACCGCCGAGGCGGATGAGGCCGGTGCGCGCGAGGAGGAAGATGCTTCCACTTCGCTGGAAGGCGTAACGGCCAGCCGCGCGCGCTATGGCGACATCTGGCTGCGCGATACCGGGCCTGTTTTCGTTCTCGATGCGGACGGACCGCGCGCCATCGCGTTTCGGTTCAATGGCTGGGGCGAGAAATATCAATATCCCGGCGATGAGCTTTGTGCCGAGCAGATCGCGCGCGCCGAGGACATGCCGCTGGAGCGCGTCGATCTTGTCTGCGAGGGCGGGGCGCTGGAAACTGACGGCGCGGGCACGCTGATCACGACGCGCGCTTGTCTCCTCGACCGCAAGCGCAATCCCTCGTTCAGCGAAGGCGACGTTACGCGCACGCTTTGCGGCGTGCTCGGCGCGGAAACGGTCATCTGGCTCGACGACGGCTTGTTGAACGATCACACCGACGGCCATGTCGACACGCTCGCGCGCTTTGTCGAGCCGGGCGTCGTGGTATGCCAGGCGCCGGCGGGACCGGATGATCCCAACGCAGCGCGGCTCGATGAAATCGCGCGCACTCTGGATAAGGCGCGCGACGCCGCAGGCCGGCGCCTCGACGTCGTGCGGGTTCCGTCACCCGGCCTCGTGCAAGGCGCAGACAAAGACATTTTGCCGGCGAGCCATATGAACTATATGCGCGTCAACGGCCGGATGGTCGTGCCGGTCTACGCGCCCGAA
>JAUIEH010000399.1 GCA_030428405.1 Alphaproteobacteria bacterium | reverse complement strand
AAGGCGTTTCGCGCGCATCGAAGCGCTTGACGCGCTTGACCAGCCGGCCGCGCGCTTCGGACGTCAAGAAGCCGGGCTCGAGCCCCTTGCCGCTCAACTCGAAGAAATCACCAAGCGTTCGTCCGCCCGCGAACTTTACATAGCCATAGACAACAGGCGTCGCCGCCTCTGCGCCGTCATAGCCGCCGGCCGCGAGTATGGCGCCTTCCAGAAAGAGCTGCGGATCAAACTCGCGCGCCTGGCGCACGGTCGGCGGCGTTCCCGTCTTATAATCCAGCACCGCCCAGCCGGTCGGCCCCTGATCGATGCGGTCAGCCTTGGCGAAGAGCGTGAACTCGCCACCCGGCGCGTCGAACGTGAAGGCGCCCTTCTTCTCCAGAATAACCGGCGTCCAGCCGCCCGCCCGGCGTTGCGCCTCCCATTCTGCAAACCATTCAGCGGCGCGCGTCATGCGCGGCGCCTCTCGGGCGAGCGCGCCGTCATCCAGGCCCAGGGCGCGCAGTTTCTCCAGCGACAATGCAGCCAGACGCTCGGCGAAATCATCGCCCAGTGCTGCCGGCGCATCGTTGAGCATTTCAAACAGCGCATCATGCAGCGCCGTGCCGCGCTCGCGCGCATCGGGCGGCCGGTCCAGCGGCTGCAAATGATCGAGCTTAAGAATCTCGCGCGCATAAAGCGCATAAGGATCGCGAATCCAGTCGCGTATGCGGGTCACGGACAAGCGCCGCGGGCGCGCAGACACAGGCGGCGTCGGACGCGGCGGCGCGGTCGGGCGGGCGTCGCGGGCGGCGACCCGGTCCATCAGCGCGGCGAGCGCGGCGACATCGGCTTCGCCTTTATGATGCGTCGGCGGAACAGCATCAGCGCCGCGACACAAGGTCTGCAGCCGCCACAGCCAGCGCGAGGCGACCGCGGGTGCGCCCTCAACCCGGCCCGCGCGCGTCAGAACCACGCGCGGCGCACAGGCGAGCTGCGCGAAATCGTGTGCGGCGAGGCCATAGCGCCGCTCCGCGGGCGTCAGGCCTGCAGCTTTGCGCATATCGGCGGACAGGAACGGATCATGCGGCGGCGGCGCCGGCCAGGCGCCTTCGTTCAGCCCGCCCATGACGACGAGGTCGGCGCTTTGCAGACGCGCTTCCAACGGGCCGAGAATGCGCACGCGCGCGGCGGGCGTCGCCGGCGGCCTGACCGCGCGCATCTGCGACAATTCAGCAAAGACGCGCGCATAATCATCGAGCCCGAGCTGCGGCATGCGCGCGCTTTCGCTCAACAATTCGCGCATGAGCTGGGCGGCAGCCTCGCCGTCCTCTCCGGCCCAGAGAAAGCGCGCGCCCGGTTCATCCTTTGTTGCGACAAAGGCTTCGGCGACGCGGGCGTGGGCGTAAGCGAAGTCAGCCGTATTGGCGAACGCCGCACCCATCGCCGAGAGCGGTTCCAGCGCGTTCTCTATACGAACGACCAGTTCCGTCAGCGCGTCGGGCGAGACCGCCTCGCGCGTCTCGATCCATGTGCGGTTGCGCGCAATCTTGGCGCGCAGATCCGACAAAGCGCGCCCGGCCCGCACGCCGCGCAGCGTCGTGCGCTCCAGAACGGCGACGGCGGCGGCGTTTTCTTCCGCATCACCGCCAAGCGACGTCAACGGATGTTTGAGCAAAGCCGCAAGCGCGACCGGGTCGCCCGGGTCCTGCGCAAGCTCGAGCAAATGGGCGAGATAGGCGCCGATGCGCGTTTGCACGAGCGGCGCGCCGGCCGAGCTTTCCGCTTCAACGCTCCAGCGGCGCAGCGCCACCGACACCCGTCGCGCGAGACCTGAGTCGGGCGTCACCAGCATAGCCGTGGAGCCCGGCGTCTCCAGCGTCTCGCGAATGGCGAGGGCTATGGCGCGGGCCTCTTCATCCTCATCCGCCGCTTCGATGATGGAGAGGCCCTCAAGCCCCTTCTCTATCGCCTTGGGCCCGGCCTCGCGCTTGAGTTCTTCAATCCGGCCCGGCCAGTCCGCCGTCGCATCTGCCGGGCGCAGCGCCTCATTGATCAGGCGACGGCGGGCGCGGGCGGGCTTGGCGTCGGCGGCGCCCGGCCAGGGCTGCGGCGCATCGCGCTCAACGCCGATCAGCTCCAACAACCGCTTCAGACCATATTGGGGATGTTGAACGTCGACCTGCTCCCAGGCGGCGGCGTCAATGTCCTGGTCAAGACCCGGAAGGACGACACAACCTTGCGGCAGGCCGGCGACGGCGGCGAGCAGTTCCGCCGTGGCCGGATGAGTTCCCGTTGAGCCCGCAGCGATGACCGGCCCTGCGGGCGGATGCTCGCGCCAGCGCGCGGCCAGCATGCGCAGCAAGGCGTCGCGGCGCGCGGCTTCGTCGATGCGGCCAAGCTCGGCCAGGCGCTGCGGCCAGGCCTGCTGAACGATGTCGAGAAAGGTCGAAACTTCCTGCAAATGCGCGGGCAGACGCTCATAGAGCGCTTCCACGGCCGCCATGTCGGCGCCGCCTTCGCTGGCGCATTCATCCAGCAACAGACCGAGCGCATCGGCGAGCGGCAGCGCCGCCGCCGGGGACGGATCATCGCCGCGCGCAACGGCCTTGGCGTGGACAAGTGCGGCGAGTTCGAAACGGCGCTGGCTGCGCGAAATCGCCGGCGGCAGGTCGAGCGCGATTTCGCCAGGCTCAAAGGGCGGCTCATCGGCTTCGATGTCGCCGATGGCGCGAATGGCCGGCAGATAGGTGACGCCGCGCCCGCTATCGGCGGCGCGCAAAAAGGCCTGACCGAGCGCGCGCACGGCGCGCCGCGTCGGCGCCAGCACCGTCATGTCGGAAACGGCTATTCCGGTGGCGGACGAATGCGCCGCCATGCCGCGCGCGATCACGTCCAGAAAGCGCTCATGCGGCGCTATCGCGTAAAGTCGCGGCGCAGGGCCCGCGAACAAGTCGACCGGCCTGCTCACTGCGCGCCGATCGCCGAGTTCGCGAGACGGCGCTCCGCTTCATCGCGTGCAAATGGGTCGCCGACATGCATCCAGAAGCCGTCCAGCACGGCGCCGCAGAGCCGGCCCTCACGCGCTGCGACATCCCAGGCCTTGTTGAGCGAAAACGGTTCTTCCGCGAAGCCGTCGAGCAGAGACGGTTTGAGCACGTGCAGGCCCATATAGGCGTAGG
>JAUIEH010000398.1 GCA_030428405.1 Alphaproteobacteria bacterium | reverse complement strand
GTCTATATACTGATTGTCGGGCTGGTTTATCATTTCGTCCTTTCACCTCAATATAATCCTCAAGGCTGGTCGCTCCTGACCGACACGCTGTTGCACTATGTCGCGCCGGCCTGGTTCGTCGTCGACTGGTTCGCGGCGACCGATAAGCGCGGGCTGCATTTCGGCATGCTGCCGGCCTGGCTCGCCGTGCCGCTCGCCTACGGAGCTTATGTTCTCTTGCGCGGCGCGATGACGGGCGAGTATCCTTATTTCTTCCTCGAAGCCGACGAGCTCGGCTATTTCATCGTGGGGCGCAATCTGTTGGGGCTTCTCGCGATCTTCGCCCTCTTCGGCGCAAGCTTCATCGCGCTTGCGCGCATTCTGTCGAGCGAGGAGACAGCGCCCGCGTGAACGCTCTGGCGGCCATACGCGCAACGCTGTGCGCCGCCCTGATGACCGGCGCATCCGCCTGCGCGCTGGCTATGCCGGACCGCATTCACTATCGCGCTGACGCCTCGAGCGAGGCGGCTTCGGCGGCGATTGAAGCGCCGTCGGACCACTTCATCGGTCTGGCGCTCTCCGGCGGCGGCAGCCGCTCCGCCGTATTCGCCACCGCCGCCATGGAAGCGCTGGCCGAGCATGGTCTGCTTGACCAGGTCACCCATATTTCCAGCGTCTCCGGCGGCGGCTTCGCCGGCGCCTATTACCTGCTCAATCAGCCAGCGGACGAAACCGAGTTCGACGCGTTCCGCACGGCCATGCGCGGTGACTTGTTCGCAGATGTCGTCAGCGGTCAATTGACGAGCCCCAATCGCCTCACCAGTCCGACGCGCAGGCTTTCGTCTCTGCAGGAAGGTTTGGACGAGCGCATTACGCAGGGTGCGACCTTCGCGGATCTGCCCGCCGCGCCCGTCTGGTTCATCAACGCCTCGCGCTATGATGACGGCCGCCGCTTCGTCTTCTCCAATATGACGCTGGACGACGAGCGGCGCAGCGACGGCCCGCTCGCCCACGACGCTTTGCGCGCGGCCTCTTTCTCCGCGCCCGGCTGTGCCCGCCCGACGCCGGCCGATTTTCCGCTTTCGCTCGCGATCGCAACGTCAGCGGCATTTCCGGTCGCCTTTGGTCCGTCCACGTTTGAAGCGTCCGCAGATTGCGACGGCCGCCAGGTCCGCTACTGGCATCTCGGCGATGGCGGCGTGATCGAAAATCTCGGCGTTGAGACGCTGGAGGAAGTCGCGCTGCGCGGCCATGAGGCGGGCACGCTGTCGGGACCGGTGATCATCTTCTCGTTCGACGCTGAGCTCAACACGCCGGCTGAGCGCTTTTTCGACGACGGCGATCTCAGTATCTGGACCTCGGCGCCCGGACGCATCGTCGACGTCGCTGGCCTGCGCGGGCGCGCTTACCATGACCTGGCCTGGGCGCAGGTTTGGGAGGCGCGCGGCGTTGCGGCGGCCTTCATTCACATGCGCTACACACATGCGCGTCTGAGCCAGGAGTGGCCGGCCTCGTGCCGGGACGGCGCGGGCGCGCTGGAAGCCCGCATCGCGGACATTCCGACGAGCCTTCGGATTACCGACTGTCACGCCGACCTGATGGAGCGCGCCGCGCACGCCATCGTGCATGAGCGCCTTAACGCGGCACATGACGCACTGTCAGAACTTGGCGTGAGCTATCGCACGGTGCAGCCGCACACGCTCGCCCAGCCCTGAACAGATGACCGCAATGATCGGGTGGCTGGCGCGTCTTCGCCGCCTTATCCAGACGCAATCTCGATATAGGAGCGCGTCATGGGTTATGTCGTCATGGGCCTTGAGGCCCGGCAATTTGAAGCGTTGAAATCTCTGTCTACAGAAGACCTCGCCGCCAAGGGAGTAAAGCGCGTGCGGGCGACGGCGAAGCCGGGCTTTCCCTGCCGCATCTCGCTAGAGGATGCAGAGCCCGGCGAAGACGTCTTGTTGCTCAATTTCGAGAGCCACGCGGTCGACACGCCCTATCGGTCGAGCTTCGCCATCTATGTGCGGCAGGCCGCTGAAAGACAGGCGCGTTTTGAGAACGCTCTGCCGCCGGTGATGCAAGGCCGGCCCATCGCACTGCGCATATTCAGCGCGGACGGCATGCTCATCGGCGCCGATATGGGCATGGACGATGAGCTCACGGAAAAGATCGAGGCCGCGCTCAAGCGCGAAGGCGCAGCTTATCTGCACGCGCATAACGCCATGCATGGCTGCTTCGTCGCTGAAATACGTCCGAACTAGGCGAAGGCGGCTGACGGCCCTGAAGGCCGCCAGCCGCGCCGCTTATTCCTGCGGCTCGCGTGGTCCGCAGTCGGAACAATCTGAGCCATAGGTGCAGATCGAATAGAGCGAGTCCGGACCGCCGTCGTCGCACTCATTATCGCCCGACGAGCCGCAGGTGTCCGTGCACATCATGCCGTCCTCGCCGATCGGCGTTGCGGCCGGAACCACTTCGCTCGGCAAGCGCGGCTCGCGCGGACCGCAATCAGCGCAATCCGAACCATATGCGCAGATCGAGTAGAGCGAATCCGGACCGCCGTCGTCGCACTCGCCATCGCTCGACGTGCGGCACGTGTCTGAACACATCATGCCGTCTTCACCGATGAGCGATTCGAAGTCCTCCGCCCGGCGCACGCCGCAATCCATGCAGTCAGTGCCAAGTCCGCACACGGCGTAAAGCGAGCCCGCCCCGCCATCGTCGCACTCACCGTCGCCGGCATAGACACAGGTGTTCAGGCACATCTCGCCGTCTGCGACCTCGCGGGCTTCGGAGTCCACGCGCGTGAACACGAAACCGCCGACCGCTGCGTCATAAGGACGGATGAGCGCACGATATTCGCCCGCGTCCAGCGTCGTGATGGCGCGCGCGTTGAGACCTTCGCCGCCATCATCGTTCTGGCCGACCATCTCGTCGCCTTGATAGATTTCGAGATAAAGGTCGTATCCGGAATGCGTCTCCAGCGTGACGTCGGAACGCTCGTCAACATTGAAGGCGAAGGACTGACGCGGACAGGTCAACGTCAGGGCGGAGACCACACGGTCTTCGATGCGCGCCTCAGTGTCGCAGCCGACGCGCAGCGTCGGACCTACGAATTGGTATCCGACGACGGCGACCAGCGCGACGCCAAGCACCGGCCAGACCCAGAAGCCTGGCGCCGCCA
>JAUIEH010000397.1 GCA_030428405.1 Alphaproteobacteria bacterium | reverse complement strand
GGCCGCCGCGCTCAAAACTCATTTCGCGACTGTCGCAGGCCCGCCTTCCGCCGCCTGCGCGCGTCAGATCGAGCGTCGCGCGATATTCGATCTCTGTGCGGAATGCGTCCGACGAGGTGGTCGGGCCGTCGACGATCGCCAGGGCGCCGGCGCCGGAACGCAACCGCCAGGCGAATGCGCTATTGCAGTCGATCTCGAACTCCAGCCTGCCGGACGTCTCGCGTGTTCCGCCCGTATTGCGGTCCAGCACGTCGCCGAGCGACAGTCGGCGTGTCGACTGATTGAGCGAGCAACGCGGCGAAATCTGTCCGAATATCTGTAAGCGGAATTGTTCGGTCGCGTTCGCCGGCGGTAGATCGGCGCGCGCCGCGACGGGGGACGCGGCGGCGCACATGCACAACGCAGGCGCGAGTTTGGTCCAAAACGTCTTGCGTCGCGTATTCGGGTTGCGCGGCTGTGCAGCTATATTCGATTTGCAGTTCACTTTGTCGCCCCCCGGCACAACCAGCAAAATATATTTGGTTCCGCGATTAACCTCTTAACAGTTGTTAACTATCGGCGGGGTCTGGTAAATACGCAATTACGCCAATCGGAATACCATGTTTTGGGGAGGACGATCGGCAGGAGTGAGGAAGACGAGAAAAGCGTTCTGTGGCATGCTTTAGTATAAATAAAATAGTCACAATTCCCGCAATAGCGGGTTTTCTGACATTCGCGGTTTCGCGTGCGGGGGAGCGCTCCCCGCTTACCGGCGTGGGGGGACTTCATAGGCGTGGCTCCTGACGGAGATGAGGACGACTCTGGCCGCTACGAAGTTTCGAGCGGCCCGGGCGAAGCGTTTTTAACGCCGGGACGCAGCGCTCGAGACGGCCACTCTGCGAACGCGACCGCTTTCTTTTGCGCCACCTCGGATTTCGAGATCCGCGGCTGGAACCGTGTCGCGCAAAATCTGACGCGACATCCGGCGTCAGCGCTTGCTGTCGAAGGCGGACGGTTGGTCGGGAAGACCGAGGGCGTGCGCAGCTTCCTCATGTGCGTCTCGAATTTCGTCAATCACAACGGCGTGCGGTTGTTGTTCTCGCCGGGCGAGCTTGTCGCGGGCGACCCCAATATCTGGGCCGCGTCGGCGAATCTCATGACGTGCGAGCCGTCCAAGGAGCTCTGCCTCTACATGATGATGCGGCCGACAGATCGCCGCCTGCCCATGTCGGCCGAGGAGTGCTCCGCCCTCTTGGGGCTGACCAATGCGGAGGCGAATCTGGCGCTGCACATTTCGGCGGGATACGCGCTGAAGGATCTGACGAAGCCGCTCAATGTCACTGAGGCGACATTGCGCACGCATCTGCGCTCCATCTACGAAAAGCTGAGCGTGCGCAGCCAGTGCGAGATGGTGGCCAAGGTCTGGAAGGTGACGATCGCCTGAGGCGTGTCGGCGTTTCCTTTCAAGAGGTCGGCCGACGACCATTGCGAGCGCCGGCGCCGCCGATCGGCTCGCCGGCTGAATTCCTCTAAAATTTTAGTGAAGCGAATGTTCGTGTTTGTTCGGTAGAACATGCAACACGCCACACGCATTGAGCGTTCGCGATCCGATGCTCCCGGCGAAACGGGGGATCGCTGCGCGCGTTGGCGATTGGGGTGTTTGGCGTGAGTAGGGAGGCGCAACATGACAGATCTCAATGACAAGCTTCGTCATGCCGTCGACCAATATTGCGCGAAAGTGCACACGCACATCGAAGAGCTCGACTCGACGGTTTCCGACATGATCGATGCGGAATTTTCGGCCAGCGCCGTTGCAGGCGTCGCCTCGATTTTGCACCGCATGCGCGGCACCGCCGCATGTCTCGGCTTTGAGACCCTGGCCGCGCCGATCACCGATCTCGAGAACAGCCTGCGCGGTTTGAACGGCGCGAGCGATGGGTCGCGTGTCGCGGATCTAAGCTCGATCCTGACGCAGATGGACACGATCCGCCGCGTCGCCGCCAAGATCGCTCCAGAAGATTCCACGTTGTTGGCGAAGACCGCCATTGCAGCGCGCGCCGAAACTTCGCAAAGCCCTTCGACGGTCGAGGGAATGACGGTTGTGGTCGCCGATGACGATCTGACCGTGCGCCAGCTCGTTCGCACCATTCTCCTCAACGCCGGCGCAAAGGATGTTTTGCGCGCGGCCAATGGCGATGACGCTCTGCGCATGGTGCGGACCTCCAAGCCCGACCTGATCATTTCCGATCTCAACATGACGCCGATGAACGGGTTCGCTTTCCTGAAGTCGGTGCGCATGCTTGGCGGTGACGCCGGGGCGGCTCCATTCATTATGCTGACGTCGAGCGGCGACCGCCGGACCCTGCAGGAATCCGTGCGCCGGAGCGCGGATTCGTTCGTGGTGAAGCCGTTCACCGCGCAGTCCCTGCTCGCGCATATCGAGGCGGTCATGAAGAAATGCGCCGCTCGCCGGATTGCGTCCTAGGGGCGCATCGTCGTGCGCGCCCTCATGGCGCGCGCTTCATCTCCCTCTTTCAACCTGAAACACGTTTTCCGTCTGTGTCGTGAGCATCGCTTTGCGGCTGCGATCGCATGGCGTGACGGCCGGCGCCTGGCGCGGCGCGCGAATTTGAAATCGAGGGGCGCGAAGCGCAGAGGCGAGGGTGCGCGCCCATGCGGCGCGCGCCGATTGATTTCGGATTGGAATTTGACCTGCCGCTCAGGCGCTCAGCGCGGGGGCTTTCTCATCGCCATGACATTTCGCACAGACGTCGAGCACTGCAGCGATGCGCGCTAGCAGCACCGGCGTTACGGCGTCCTTCTTGACATAGTCATTGGCGCCCAGCGCGAAGGCCTGCAGCAAGGCGTCGTCGTCCGTGCACGCAGATAATACGATGATGGGCAGCTCGCGACGCGAATAGCGCGCGCGCAGCTGTGCGATCATCTCGAAGCCGT
The DNA here is from genome assembly GCA_030428405.1 of Alphaproteobacteria bacterium. GTDB lineage: Bacteria > Pseudomonadota > Alphaproteobacteria > Caulobacterales > Maricaulaceae > JAUIEH01. The sequence goes on along the minus strand of JAUIEH010000397.1, from coordinate 246 downwards.
CCGTTTCCGGCATTGTGAGGTCGATGACGACGAGATCGGGGCGCGTATTCGCCACTGTCCGCAGCGCCTTGGATGCATCCGTTATCTGCGAGGTTTGATAGCCCGCATGTTGAAGATGTGCGCTGATCAGCGCGCAGATCTCAGAGCTGTCGTCGACCACGAGGATGAACGGCTTGCGTATCATGGTGTTGCTCCAGGCGCCGTTCGAAAGGCTCAGGCCGCGCTACGGTGCGCAGTCCAGATGTC
>JAUIEH010000396.1 GCA_030428405.1 Alphaproteobacteria bacterium | reverse complement strand
CGAACTCCTCGCGCCCGCCGCGGTGATGCTCTCATAGAGCTCTTCGCTGGCCTCGGATTCCATTGTCTGCAGACCGACGAGCTTGAACGACAGCGATTGAGAAAAAGCGTGCTCCCAGTCGCCGCCGACTTCCAATTCGTAGGCGTCTCGCTCGCGCACTTGTCCGAAGTCAGAGCGCAAGAGATTGCCGTCCGCGTCGGTGACGCGCGAGCGCTCTTCCCAGTCGTAATGGTATGGATAGCCGTGAAGACGGAAGTTGAGGGTGTCCGAAGCCGTCGGGCTCCAATTAACGTCGATGGAGCCGGTGATGTCGCGGTAATGTTCTTGCGCGCTTTCATCGCGCAGCTCGCGGATCACATTGTCGCCGCCGACCAGAAGTTCGTAGCGCGAGCCGAGGCTGCGCCAGGGCGGGATCTGGAGATAGAGCGAGACGTCCAAGCCGCGCCAGCGGAAAGTGTGGGTGCCGTCGAGATAATATCCGGGCACGCCGTTGGTGAAATTGCGAAGCTCGGCGCGGTAGGTGGTCGTCGGCTCAAGGCCTGCGCCTTCCACCAGCACGACATTCGCGACGACGGATTGGCCGCGCACTTCCAGCCGCGCAGCGCCGCCGCGCAAGACCTCAATGCGCGCGACATTGGCGGCGGCGATGCGCGTGAGCTGGCCGTCGAGACCGTTCTTGGTCGAAGGCCGCTCGCCATTGATCAGGACATTGCCCGCCACGCCGGAAAAGCCGCGCCGCTCTTCAGCCTCGCGCAACGTGAAGCCGGGCGTGCGTTGCACCATGTCGAGCGCGGTTACGGGATTGAACTGCGCGAAGTAAGAGGCGTCGTAGCGCATGCGGCCGTCAGCGGCTTGCGCGCCTTCAGCGTCTGGCCCAGCCGTGTCGGCGTCTTGCGCGAAAGCGGGCGCGCACAAACCCATCGCAGCCGCACAGGCTGCGCGCATGATCAGCTTCGCCATGTTTCCACCCCTTGCGGCGCCGCTTCTTGAGATTGCGTCGCGGCGGCGCTCGGTCAGATGGAAGCCCGCGGCCCCTCCAAGGACGAGTTAATCCCTCGCCATGCGCTTCACGAATTCGTGATCGCTCTCATAGCTCATTGCAGTCGTTTGACGCGGAAGGCTTGAGCGCGGCGGAAATTCCGTGCTGTGTTGGCGGAAAGCTGCGGCGATACGGCGCGTTAGGGAGAGCGCCTTCGCCGTCATCGGGGCAAGGGGAGGCGGGCGAAGTGGCTGCGCTATTCAATATCGTCGTTATCGCGGGCGTGTTCATCACGCTGATCACATGCGTGCCGGTCTTCATGCAGATGCGCAGTCACCCGCGCGGTCTGCACATCCTGTTCTTCGCCGAGATGTGGGAGCGCTTTTCCTATTACGGCATGCGCGCGCTGCTGATCTTTTACCTCACCCAGCATTTTCTGTTCTCGGATGAATTCGCCGGCTCGCAATACGGCGCCTACACCTCTCTAGTTTATCTCCTGCCGCTCATCGGCGGGTTCCTCGCGGACAAATATCTCGGCACGCGCAAGGCCATCGCCTTTGGCGCTTTGCTGCTGGTGGCGGGCCACTTCCTGATGGCGTTCGAAGGCGAGCCTGCGCGTCAGGTGCTCGTGGTCGACGAACAACGCATCGAATTCGACGTTGAGGGACGAGGCGATACGCGCCGCATCTTCCTACCGGTCGCGGGCGAGCGTTGTGAGCTGAACCCGCGCAACGCGGTTGAAGGCTGTACGATCGCGACGAACCAAGCCGGCGCCCTGACATTCTCCAACATGCCGGCGGGCTCCGATCTGCCGGACACCATCGCTCAGGCCGACTACCAGCTCGAGGTCACCGACCGTAATCAGATGATCCTCTGGATCTTCTACTTGGCTCTGTCGCTCATCATCATGGGCGTCGGCTTTCTGAAGGCGAACATCTCCTCAATCGTCGGACAGCTCTACGAGCAGGGCGATCCGCGCCGCGATCCGGGCTTCACGCTCTATTATTACGGCATCAATCTCGGCGCGTTCTGGGCGTCGGTGCTGTGCGGACTTCTCGGCGAGACCTATGGCTGGGGTTACGGCTTCGGGCTGGCGGGTTTCGGCATGCTGTTCGGCTTCCTCGTGTTCACGCGCCGGCGCTTGTTGTTCTTCATGCCCGGCCCTGCGCAACTGCCCGATAATATCGGCGCCCCGCCGGAGCCCGAGAGTTTGCGGCAGTCGGTGTTCGGCCCGATCAACAAGGAATGGCTGATCTATCTCGGCGGCATTCTCGGCGTCGGCGTCGTCTGGCTTTTGGTGCAGTCGCCGCCCGCCGTCATCCTCGAGCCTCTTGGCGCGTTTGCTGACTCAACGCTGAGCATTATCGGCGTATCGGCTGCGCCTCACGTCCATATCGGCATTTTGCTGCTGATCGGCTCGTTCATCGTGCTCGCCTATATCGGCATGTTCATGGCGCGCGAATGCACGCCCGTGGAGGCCCAACGCATGGGGCTGGCGCTCATCCTCGTTATGGCGGCTACGGTGTTCTGGACGTTCTTCGAGCAGGCGGGATCATCGCTGAACCTCTTCGCCAGCCGCAACACGAACCTGCCGAGCGACGGCTTCGTGACGATCACGGCCTCGCAGACGCAGTCTTTCAACGCCGGCTTCATTCTCATCTTTGCGCCGATCTTCTCCTTCGTCTGGGCGTGGCTCGGACGTCGCAATCTTGATCCCAACCCGGCGCTGAAATTCGGCCTGGGTCTCGTGCAGCTCGGCATCGGATTTCTGGTGCTGGTGTGGGGCGCGCAATTCGCGGATGAGAATTTCCGCGTGCCCATGATCTTCCTGGTGCTGCTTTATCTCTTCCACACCACGGGCGAGCTTTGTCTCTCCCCGGTCGGGCTCTCGATGATCACAAAATTGTCCGTGGCGCGCGTCGTTTCCACGATGATGGCGGTGTGGTTTTTGTCGAGCGCCTGGGCGCAATATGTCGGCGGCATCATCGCGGGTCTCGCAGGCACCGAAACCGTGGCGGGCGCAGCGCTTGATCCTGAGGCGGCGCTTGAAAGCTCGACCAGCGTGTTCTGGTCGCTCGGCCTTATCGCCATTGCGATCGGCGTCGGCCTCGGCCTGCTCTCATTCGTGCTGAAATTCATGGCGCATGAAGGCAAAGACCGTTTGGGCAATCCCGCGCGCACTGCGCATACGCAGCCCGGTCCGG
>JAUIEH010000395.1 GCA_030428405.1 Alphaproteobacteria bacterium | reverse complement strand
TCGTGCCCGAAGAGGCGCTGATGCCCAATGTCAAAGGCCTGCGCGGACCGTTTTCCTGCCTCAACAAGGCGCGCTACGGCATTTCCTGGGGCGCCATGGGCGCAGCGGAGTTCTGCTGGATGGCGGCGCGCGATTACGCCATGGAGCGCATCGTCTTCGGCAAGCCGATCGCAGCGACCCAGCTCGTGCAGAAAAAGCTCGCCGACATGCAGACCGAAATCACGCTCGGCCTGCACGGCGCCTTGCGCCTTGGCCGACTGATGGACGAAGGCGCCTGGGCGCCGGAAGCGATTTCACTCCTGAAACGGAACAATTGCGGCAAAGCGCTCGACATTGCGCGGGCAGCTCGCGACATCCATGGCGGCAACGGCATTTCCGAGGAATATCACGTCATTCGCCACGCCATGAATCTTGAGACCGTCAACACTTATGAAGGCACGCACGACATTCACGCGCTCATATTGGGCCGTGCACAGACGGGACTGCAGGCGTTTTCATGAGCGTTGAGTATCGCCGCCAAGGCGGCGTCGGCGTCGTTGAGCTCAACCGGCCTGAAAAGCGCAACGCACTGAACGCCGCGATGTGGCGCGCGCTGCCGGAAATCTTCGGCGAGGCCGGCGCGGATGGTGATGTCGGCGCCGTCGTGCTGGCCGCACAAGGCGATCATTTCGCAGCTGGCGCGGACTTCGCAGAGCTGGAGCTCATCGCGGAGACGCCAGCCGCCGTACAGCGCTTTCTCGATGAGATGAACGCCGCCACGTCTGCGATTGCGGACTGTCCCAAGCCTGTCATCGGCGCGCTCAAGGGCGCGTGCATCGGCGCAGGCGTCGCGCTGGCGGCGGCGTGCGACATCCGCATCGCCGATGAGACCGCACGGATCGCACTGCCGCCCGCGCAGCTCGGCATCGCTTATCCTTATGCGGACACAGCGCGCATATGTGCGCTGATCGGTCCGGGCGCGGCCAAGCGCTTGTTCCTCGGCGCCGAGACCATCACCGGCGCAGAGGCGTTGCGCATCGGCTTTGTCGAAACGCTTGTCGAGAGCGACGCCGATACAGCCGCGCTGGCGTTTGCAGAAAAGGCCGCGTCCCTCTCCGGCGCCACGCATCGGGCCATGCTTGCGATGATCGATGCAATCGCCGCCGGCGTGAATGAAGAGACGCCGCGCATGCGTGAGCTGTTTACGGACAGTTTCAGCGGCGAGGACTTTCGCGCCGGCATGGCGCAAGCCCGCGAACAGCGCGCCGAGGCCAAGCGCCGCCGCTCGGGCTGATGCGCCTCACACGAAGAGCGGCCCCGTCAGCCAGCTGACATAAGCGCCCAGCGCGATGAAGGGACCGAACGGCGCCGGGCGCGACGGATCGAGCGCACGGCCGGATATGCGCGCAGCAAGCAGCATGAAGGCGAGCGCTGCAGCGGCGGAGACGAGCACCACGCCCGGCAGCGCCTCGAGACCGAGCCACAGCCCGACGCCGGCGATCAGCTTGGCGTCGCCAAGACCGAGCCCGTCGGTTCCGCGCCTGCGCCGATAATACCAGTTCAGCGCATAAAACACCGCAAAGCCGATCGCGGCGGCGGCGAGATGATTGAGCCATTGCGCCTGGCTGAGCGTGAACATCGCCGCCAGTCCGAGTGCGGCGTAAATCGCGTTGAGCACGTCCGGCAGGCGAAAGGTGCGCGCATCAATCACGCTGAGCGCGGCAAGCGGCGCGACAAAAGCCGGTGTCCAGAAAAACGCTTCGGCCGGACGGAGCGCATATGCGCCAAGGGAACCCGCAAGCGCGAGCGCTGCGCCAAGCGCCGCCATCCTCGCATCGCGCAAAAACAAATATGTCGCAGCGCCTGCGACGGCTGCGGCCAGCGCGGCGCCGGCAAGCATGAGCGGTTCAATCAGCATGAGCGGCAGTGCTGACTGCGACAACGTAGGACAGCGCTATACGGACGAAAGCACGCAAGCCGCCCGCAGCTTTCGCGCGCCTATTGCGTCCAGTCGAGCACGACCTTGCCCGACTTGCCCGAGCGCATGACGTCGAAACCTTCCTGAAAACGCTCATAGCTCATCCGATGCGTGATGATTTTATCGACGCCCAGACCGGACTGCAGCATGGACAACATCTTATACCAGGTCTCGAACATCTCGCGGCCATAGACGCCTTTGATCGTCAGCGCCTTGAGGATGATTTTCGGCCAGTCGGTCTCCATCTTGCCGGGCGGCAGGCCGAGCATGGCGATCTTGCCGCCCATGATCATGGCGTCGATCATCTGCTCAAAGCCTTTCTGAGCGCCGGACATTTCAAGGCCGACATCGAAGCCCTCGGTCATGCCGATTTTCGACATCACCTCGCGCAAATCCTCCTGCGCGACATTGACCGGACGCACATCCGCGACATGGGCGGCGAGTTCGAGCCGGTCGGGATTGATGTCGGTGATGACGACATGGCGCGCGCCGACATGGCGCGCGATCGCCGCCGCCATGATGCCGATCGGACCCGCGCCCGTGACCAGCACGTCCTCGCCGATCAGATTGAAGGAAAGCGCTGTGTGCACCGCATTGCCGAGCGGATCGAGAATGGCGCCGACATCGTCGCTGACATCGTCGGGCAGCTTGACGACATTGAAAGCCGGGATGGAGAGATATTCCGCGAACGCGCCGGGGCGGTTGACGCCGACGCCTTTTGTTTCCGGGTCCAGATGATATTTGCCGGCGCGCACGGCGCGGCTTGTCCGCCCGACTATATGGCCCTCGCCGGAGACGCGCTGGCCGACATGAATGTCCTGGCGCTGCACATGGGGGCCGATCCAGTCGATGACGCCGGAAAACTCGTGACCGACAATCATCGGTACAGGAATGGTCTTCGCCGCCCAATCGTCCCAATTGTAGATGTGAATGTCGGTGCCGCAGATCGCTGTGCGCGCGACCTTGATGAGCACGTCATTGGGACCCGGTTCGGGCCGGGGCTGTTCGGCGAGCCAGATGCCCTTTTCGGGCTTGGACTTGACCAATGCCTTCATCGTTCCCGCTTTGGCGGCGGGTTCGGTTTCGCGTGTCGGGGCGTCGATCGTCATGGGGTTTAACGGCTCCGCTGAAGGACTCGACCTAGATGTAGCGCGCCCGCGCCGATCTTTCGAGCGCCGCCTTCTTAAGCAGCGCCTGACGCTGTCGCAGCCCCCATGGCGTCGCGCACGCGGGT
>JAUIEH010000009.1 GCA_030428405.1 Alphaproteobacteria bacterium | reverse complement strand
GGAGCCGACATATCGCGACGGCGACTTCATCATCGTGGCGCCCGGACAACCTCTGCGAGAAGGCGATCGTGTCGTATTCAAAACGACCGACGGAAAAGTGTCGGCTTGCGCGCTGGGCCGGGCGACATCTCGACGCATAGAGTTCTTCTCACTGAACGCTTCACGCAGCATCCGCCGCATCGATGTGTCAGAAATTGCATGGATCGCTCGCATTTTGTGGGCGAGCCAGTGATACTGCAGTGCAATAAGCGGCGAAAACGCCATGTCTCCTCCTAGCTAGCGTCGATAAAGGTCCATCTAAAATGTCAGTTCTCAGAGGCTTTCACGCCCTTGCCGATCCCACGCGGTTCTCGATCGTCAACTTGGTGCGCGCGCGTGAGATGCGCGCCGGCGACATCGCGCAGCATTTTGAAATGACGCGGTCGGCGGTCTCCCAACATCTGACCATTCTGCGCGATGCCGGTCTGATCGCTGAGCGGCGCGACGGCGCGCAACGCTTCTATCGCACTGAGCCGGCCACGTTCAGCGAGCTGTCGTCTGCGCTGACGCCGTTTGTGAAACGCGCGTCCAAGAAACCGGCCAAGAGCACCGGCCGCGGCTCCGCGCGGAAAGCGGCGCCGGCGCGCGCGCGCAAGAGCGCCGGTCAGACCACGCGCAAAACCGCAAGCGGCGGCGCCAAGCGCGGTCGTCGCAGCTAAAGCGGCCAGACCCTTTCGACACGCCTGCACGCATCCGATATCACTGAGCGATCATCGGATGCGAAGCAGAGCGCGCGTTTCAGGCGCGCCGACGGGGTGAGGCGTGGTCCAAGTGGTTCAGTCGGCCGAAGAGGCCATGTCCGCGGTGCGTGCGGGCGATTTTGAAAGCGCAGCAGCGTTTGCGCGCGAGCGGCTCGCGCAAGCGCCGGACGATCCCGACGCTTTGGCCATTTCCGGACAGGTGGCGCTGCGCAATGGCGACCTCGCCAGCGCGGCCGCGCAGTTCGAACGCGCATTGTCGACCGGCGGCGAGCATGTCGGCGCGCTGACGGGTCTGGCGGAAGTCCGTATCCGCATGAATGACAATGCGCCCGCGCTTGAATTGGCCAAGCGCGCGCGCCGGGCGGCGCCCGATGCGCTCTCTCCGCTCTTTGTCATGGCGCCGCCGGCGATTGCTTTGCGCGACAAGGTCGCAACGCAGGACTGCCTCAACGCGCTCGATCACATCGATGATGCGACTGCGACGGCGTTGATGGATTTCTGGACCCAGCGCCTGAGCGAGCACTACCGCCTGCATGAGGCGGCGTTGCTCTACAAATCGCTGCTCGACTCGCTGCCGGCCGACGCGCACCGGCTCATCTCATACGCCTCCATTCTTGTGCGGGCGAACTCAACCGAGCAAGCCCGCCCTTATGTCGAACGCGCCATCAGGCTCGCGCCGAATGACGGGCGCGCTCATCTGCTCGCGGCGAATATCGCGACATCGGCCGGTCGTTTCGAACAGGCCGCCGCCAGCGCGCGCCGCGCCGTTGAATGCGATGGCCGTCTGGTTTCGGCCTATTCCGTCATCGCCTCGGCGAATGCGAAAGAAATCAACGAAGACGACCTCGTCGCGCTTGCGCGCCTGCACGACGACGCCTCTCTCAACGCTGAAGAACGCGCTATCGCCGCGATGGCGCAAAGCGCCGCGCTCGATGCGCGCGGTGAGTATGACGCCGCATTCGAAGCGGCTGCGCGGGCCAATGCGGTCATGCGCGAATGGCGCATTTCCGCGGGCGTCGCTTATGACCGCACGGCCATGGAAGCGCGCATCGAAGCCGCCAAAGCCGCCTTTCCAACCGAACTATTGTCGCGTCCCCACGCCGATCCTGAGCGCGGACGCGGGCTGATTTTCATCATCGGGACGCCGCGCTCCGGCTCGACCTTGCTCGACCAGGCGCTCGCCAGTCACAGCAAAGCCGACAGCGTCGGTGAAAACGGCCGTATGCGCCGTATTCAGCTCGCATTCGAGCAAGCGCGCACCGCTTCGCCAGAGGCTGACCTCGCAGCGCTCATCGAGGCGAATGCCGAAGCCTGGGACGCGCAGTACCGCGAGAGCCTGCGTTCTACTTCAAAGTCGGCCGAGGTCGTCGTCGACAAGCTTTTGGACAATTGCTGGCGCGTCGGTTTGATTGCGCGGCTCTATCCTGCGGCGCGGATCATCGTTTCGCGGCGAAATCCGATGGATGTCGGCCTGTCCATGTTCCGGCTCGGCCTGCCGGTCGACTATTCGTGTGCGACCGACCTTTCCGATATCGGACATTTCTGCCGCTGCGTTGAAGCGATTACGGATTATTGGCTGGAGGCGCTGCCGGACCAGGTCGAACTCGCCGAATATGAAAAAGTCATCGAAGACTTTGAGGGCGTCATGACCGGCATGCTGCAGCGCGCTGGCCTTGAGATGGAGCCGGGCGTTCTAGCTTTTCACGAAAATCAGCGCGAGGTGTTCACGCTTTCATCCGTGCAGGTGCGTCAAGGCCTCACCAGTTCGCGCAAAGACAGATGGCGGCGCTATGAGCGCCATCTCGGTCCGCTAAAGGACGCGCTCGGCCTCGCTGACGACTAGACCGTCGCCGCGGCCGTCTTGCCCGCGCGCTTGCGCTCGTGCGGATCAAGGTGGCGCTTGCGCACACGCACGGCGTTGGGCGTGACCTCGACCAGCTCATCATCGTCGATCCAGGAAATCGCCTGCTCGAGCGTCAGCCGCTTGGGCGGGGTCAGGCGCACGGCTTCATCCTTGCCCGCGGCGCGGATATTGGTGAGCTTTTTCGACTTCAAAGGATTGACGATCAGGTCTTCGGGCTTGGCGTTTTCGCCAATCACCATGCCCTCATAAACGGGCTCGCCGGGCTCGACGAACATCACGCCGCGCTCTTCCAGATTCCACAACGCATAAGCGACGGCTGCGCCCTGATCGGACGAAATCAGCGCGCCGGTGCGACGGCCGGGAATATCGCCGAGATAAGGCGCCCAGCTATGGAAGACGCGGTTGAGCACGCCTTCTCCGCGCGTGTCGGTCATGAACTCGGCGTGATAGCCGACCAGGCCGCGCGACGGCGCGTGCAGCACGAGCCGCGTCTTGCCGCCGCCGGACGGCGCCATTTCCTGAAGCTGCGCCTTGCGTACGGCGAGCTTTTCGATGACGGCTCCGGAGAATGCGTCGTCCACGTCGATGACGACCTCTTCAACCGGCTCGAGCACTTGGCCGTCTTCTTCGCGCATCAGGACACGCGGACGAGACACCGACATCTCGAAGCCTTCCCGGCGCATCGTCTCGATCAAAACGCCAAGCTGCAATTCGCCGCGGCCGGCGACTTCATATGCGTCCTTTTCGGACGTCTCCGACACGCGGATCGCGACGTCGCCTTCGGCCTGACGCATGAGCCGTTCACGGATGACCCGACTTTGCACCTTGTCACCGTCACGACCGGCCAGCGGGCTGTCATTGATGGAGACCGTGACCGCCAGCGTCGGCGGATCGATCGGCGGCGCTTCGACCGGATCGCTCGCATTGAGCGCCATGATGGTGTCGGCGACCGTCGCCGTCTGTAGTCCTGCGATGGCGACGAGGTCGCCGGCCGAGGCGCTTTCCACCGGCACGCGTTTCAAACCGCGGAAGGAGAGCAATTTGGACAAGCGCGCCTGCTCGACGACTTTGCCGGATAGCTGCGCTGCTTTGACCGTGTCGCCCATCCGCACGACGCCCGATTCAACGCGCCCGACCAGAACGCGGCCGAGATAGGGATCGGCGGACAAAAGCGTGGCGAGCATGCGGAACGGCTCGTCCTTGCGATTGGCGACCGAGGGTTCCGGGACATGGGCGATGATGCGCTCGAACAAAGGCGCGAGACTGTCGCGCGCGCCATCCATGCTCTCGCTCGCCCAGCCCTCTTTGGCGCTGGCGTAGAGATACGGAAATTCCAGTTGCTCGTCGGTCGCGCCCAGGAGGCTGAACAGATCGAACACGGCGTTGACCGCAGCTTCAGGATCGGCCGTCGGCCGGTCGACCTTGTTCAACACCACGATCGGACGCAATCCCAGCGCCAGCGCCTTTGCGAGCACGAATTTGGTCTGCGGCATCGGACCTTCGGCCGCGTCGACCAGCAAAAGACAGCCATCGACCATGGAGAGGATGCGCTCCACCTCGCCGCCGAAATCGGCGTGACCGGGCGTGTCGACGATGTTGACGCGCGCATCGCCCCATACAATCGAAGTCGGCTTGGCGAGAATGGTGATGCCGCGCTCGCGCTCCTGATCGTTGGAGTCCATTGCGCGATCAGGCCGCTGCTCATTTTCGTGGAAGGCGCCGCCCTGCGCCAGCATGGCGTCGACGAGCGTCGTCTTGCCATGATCGACATGCGCGATAATGGCGATATTTCTCAGCGATTCTGACATTTGCGGGCGCGACCTTCGTTATGTTGCGGTGCGATGTGCGATGCGCCGCGCGGAAACGCAAGTCCGCTTGTCGCTTCAGTTCACCGCGCGCGCCCGCGATTGACGCTCAAGACGGTGACCACGACACCGCCAATCTTGCCGAGATCGTCGCGCCAGGGCGTCACAGTCCACTCAAGCTCGTCATCAATCTCGCAGCTCTGCTTTGCTTCCTGCAGAAGCGCTTTATCGCACATGGCGTTGACGCGGGGGTCCAGGAGACCGTGGAGCCCGAACTCCTCGTTCCAGGATTCGCTCGACGTCAACGGCTCAAGCAGACGGTCAAGCACGAGCACCGGCTCTGAAGATCTTTCCGCCAGGTCGCACACCGCAGACTTGGCGGCGCCGCGCGCGTGACGGCGCGCGCGCACTTCCAGGCGGTTTACGACTTTATTGGCAAGAAGGTGGAGCTCATCGATCTGATGTGGTTTGAGCTCGGTCTGCTCATAGTGAAGAACACACAGCGTTCCGATGCGTTGGCCGTTCTTCAATACCAGCGGCACGCCAGCATAAGAGCGAATGCCGGGCTCGCCCGTCACCAGCTCATTGTCCGAAAATCGCGGATCTTGCGTCGCATCTGTTACGACAAGCGCGTCATCAGCGAGAATGGCGTAGCCGCAAAAAGCCTGCGAGCGGCACGTCTCTTCAACTGCGAGGCCGACGCGGCTCTTGAACCATTGGCGGTTGTCGTCGATCAGCGAAATCAGAGCCGTCGGCGCAGCGCATAAGCGAGCAGCTTGCTCGGTCAACTGATCAAAGGACGACTCTGGCGGCGTGTCGAGAATCTCGAGCTTCCGCAGCGCGGCGAGCCGCTCAGTTTCATTCTCTGGTCTTGGAGCGCTTGGCATTTCGGCCTCATATTCTTGGGCCGGAATGATCGGCAACACCGTTTAAGATGAAGCTAATTTGAAACATAGAAACACCGCCGGCTGGCGTTAACTACGTGAACGCATCAATAGCCATTGCCCCAAAAGCACCGCCCCTACGCCGGCGAGCGCCAATGGCGTCCAGCTCTTGTCCTCAAAAAGCGTCGAGAGGACCATCGCTACAACCGGCGTCAGCGCTGCGATATAGCTCGCCAGCGTGTATCCGCGTCGCCGCGCAAGGCCGTAATATACGACAAAGGCGATCACTGAACCGGACAAAGACAAATGCAGAAGCGAAAGAAAGAACACCCAGTTCGGCGTGATCGTCCAACTGACCCCCGTGGCGGCGCCGAATAGCGCAAGCGCGAGCGCGCCATAGCCGATCGACCAACTCGTCAGCACGGGAACCGACACGCCCAGACGCTCGCCGCGCTTGGCGAAAACATTGCCGATCGCCGCGCAGACGACGCCGCCCAGAATGAATCCGACGCCGATCAGGGCCTGCCCGCTCAAATGAGCGACGCGCATCTCCTCGACCGATAACAGCGCTACGCCCGCCATGCCCAGACCCGCAGCGATCAGCGCAGCCCTGCTCGGCCGCTCCCCTTCGGCCAGCCAGAACACGACGATCGTGACGAATGTCAGGGATGCAAACAGCACCGCGACGACGGCGGATATCAGATGCGCGGAACCCGCGTATACGAAGTAATAGTCGAGCGCGAAGGTGAAGAAGCCCAAACCAATAGCTGCAACGTGCTGGCCGGGCGACATCCAGATGCGCTCGCCGCGCAGAAGACTCCAGCCGAACAGCAAGGCCGAGGCGAGCGCGAAGCGGTAGACGAGTGCTGCGACGGGATGCGCGCTGGCGATCTGAAACTGAATGGCGAACCAGGTCGAGCCCCAAATCGCGCTGCAAATCGCGACCGCAGCATAGTCTCGCCCTTCGGAGGGTTCGACGCCGTTTGCAGCAGGCTCACCCTCGGCCATCGCCAATTGCTCCTCAACGCGGGCGGGGCCGCATGCGCATGCTTCCTAGCGCGCTGATGCCGGCGCGCACAGGCGCGCTGCGATCACTGTTGGCTACGAAAACTTGCAGGCGGCGCAAGGGCCGGAACGCCGCGCTCGCGCCATCACGCGCCGATGTGGTAATATGGCGCCATGCGACACCATCTCTGCTTCGCCGCAGCAGCGATCATCGCGGCGACCATCAGCGCATCGCCGAGCGTTGCGCAATCCATCGCGGTCTATGGCGATCCGGGCGGATCGGCATGTTTCGACGCAGCAAGCGCCGGCGATAATTCGCTCTCTGCGCTGCAGCAATGCGACCTCGCGCTCTCGCAAATGCGGCTCATCGGCCGCGACCGCACTGCGACGCACATCAATCGAGCAATCATTCGCGGGCTGCGCGGCGATCATGTCGGCGCGCACGAAGATTATCTGGAAGCCCGCCGCGCCATTCCAGACCTGCCGGAATCATTCGTAGGCGAAGGAAATGTCGCGTTCATTCGAGGCGATTTCGCCGCAGCGCTCAGCCATTATGACCGCGCGCTCGAACTCGGTTTGAACGACGCGCATGCCGGCTATTTCAATCGCGGACTTGCGCTTGAGCGGCTCGGCCGGCCGCGCGAAGCCGCAACCGCCTATCAGCGCGCGCTTGAATATCGTCCCGGCTGGGACATCGCGGAAGCCAATCTGGCGCGCGTCACTGCGCCTGCGCAGACCAATTGAGCAAGACGTTTCAGCGCGTGCTCAGCCTTCGACAAAGCGCATGACCAGCGCCATGGCGGCGGCTTCCTCGCCGGCTTCGAGATGGCTAGCGATCTCGCGCGCCTGATCCTGCAGGGCCGCTTCAAATGCGTCTTCGACCGGAGCGGCCAGAGCAAGCTCCAGGCACGCGGCGGCCTCGTCCGCATATCGCTCCGCATTCAGAGAAAGATATGAGATCGCGCATTGCGTCGAGATCGCCGCGTCATGCGGATCCAGCTCCAGCGCATGCGCGAAGGCGCGCTCGCCGCGCGAAATGCGCGCGCCCGTCATCATCATGGCGGAACGCCCGCCGCGGCGCGCGACTTCCAGGTTCCAGGCGCCTAAAAGCGCGTGCGCCCAGGGTTCGTCCGGCGCCTGCTCGATCGCTTCCTCAATGAGTTCGCGTCCAAGCCCGACAAGGCCGCGGCTATAGGCTTCCCAAGGCCCAAGCTCGCGCCCTTCGAGCCACGTCACGATCGACAATTGCAGCAAGGCCTCGACGTGACCCGGCTCGACGGCGAGCGCTGCTTCGGAATAGCGCCGCGCATCCGCGATGAGCCCCGTGCGATATGGTCCGGCCTCGGAGAAAATGGCTTGTGCATTGCGCGCTTTCGCTGCGAGCGCGAGGCCATCGGCGTCGGCGTTTTCGCCGGTTTGCGCGATCACTATGTCATAGTCGCCCGCCGTAAACGCCGCCATCGCGGCGGGCCCGGCGTCGGCAAGCGCCATTGCAGGCAGCGCGAGTCCGACCATGCTCGCCGCAAGAATACGCGCAATCGGTAACGCCCGCATGAGGCGGCCCCTTTCGTGAGCGGCGGCGCAGCGCCGCGATGGAGCGCCAAGTCTACCCCTCATGGCGGCGAAACTTGGGCTAGTCCGCCCCAGCCAACTCACCCGCCAGGGCCTGATCAATCAGCGCGATGGTCTCGGGCACGCCGTAAATGGCGACGAACGAGCCGAAACGCGGCCCCTGCTCCTGACCGAGCAGCGTTTCATAGAGCGCCTTGAACCAGGCGCGCAGCGGCTCAAACCCGGCCTCCTTGCCGACGGCGTAAACTTCGGCCTGGATGATTTCGCCGTCGGCCTCCTCGGGATCGAGTTCGGCGAAACGTGCGCGCAGCGCCGTGAGCGCGTCGCGCTCTCGCTGATCGGGCGCGCGGAAGCGCTTTGTCGGCCGGACGAAGTCTTCGAAATAGCGCACGGCGAAACCGGCGAGCTTGTCGAGCAAAGGCTGGCTTTCAGGCGTGGCGTCCGGTAGGCGGCGCGCGATGAAGCCCCAAAGTATCTCCTTGTCGTGGGCGCTCGAAGCCGAAGCCAGGTTCAACAACAGGCTGAAGCTGATCGGCGAACCTTCCGTAGGCGGCGCGCCGTCATGAATGTGCCAGACCGGGTTCTCGATCTGCTGCGCAGGCTCCTGGCCCGGATAAGCGTCGAGAAAGTTCAGATACTCGTCCACCGCCTTTGGAATGACGTCGAAATAGAGCCTTTTGGCTGCGCGCGGCTTTTGGAAATTGAACAGCGCCAGGCTTTCCTGCGTGGCGTAGCGCAGCCAGTCCTCGACCGCGATGCCGTTGCCCTTGGTCTTGGAGATTTTCTCGCCTTTTTCATCCAGGAACAGTTCGTAAACGAACTGCACCGGCGGCGCGACGCCCAGCGTCTTGCAAATGCGCGAATAGATCGGCGCATTGGTCTGGTGGTCCTTGCCGAACATCTCGAAATCCACGCCGAGCGCAGCCCAGCGCATGCCGAAATCCGGCTTCCATTGCAGCTTGGCGGCGCCGCCCGTCACGGGCGTGGTGACGTCGCTTCCGTCCTCATCCTCATAAGTGATCGTGCCCGCCTTCGGGTCGATCGCCTTCATCGGCACATAGAGCACGCGCCCGGTCGACGGCGAGATCGGCAGGAAGGGCGAGTATGTCGCGCGCCGCTCCGGCCCAAGCGTCGGCAGCATGATCGCCATGACGTCATCGAAACGCTCCAGCGTGCGGAGCAATATCTCGTCAAACGCGCCCGAGCGATATTGTTCGGTGGCGGAGTAAAACTCATATTCGAAGCCAAAGGCGTCGAGAAACTCGCGCAGCTTGGCGTTATTGTGCGCGGAATAGCTTTCATGCGTACCGAACGGGTCAGGCACATCCGACAGCGGCTTGCCCAGATGTTCGGCGAGCATGTCCTGGTTCGGCAAGCCGGGCGGCACTTTGCGCATGCCGTCGAGATCATCGGAGAACGCGATCAGCCGCGTGGGATAAGCGTCATCTGTCAGAACGCGGAAGGCATGGCGCACCATGGTCGTGCGCGCGACCTCGCCGAACGTGCCGATATGCGGCAGGCCCGAGGGGCCGTAGCCCGTTTCAAAGATGACCGCGCCGCCGGTCACGCCTTGTTCCTCGACGCGCTTTTTGATGAGGCGCGCCTGTTCGAACGGCCAGGCCTTGGCGTCTTGCGCCAGTTCGAAAAAGGATGGCTCGCTCATGTCAGAAACCGCTCCGCTTGGCGCCGTCACGTAGAACCGCTGCGCAATGGCGCAACGCCCGACGGCGCGTCCGGCAGCTTTCTAACGCTATTTCCGCAGCGCAGCGAAATACCGAATTGGTCGCGCCGCCATCGATCGCAAGCGCGGCGGCTCTGCGACGTCCGGCTTTCCTAAGAATACGGAGAAGCTGAACGTCGCAGAGCGCAACGACCTGGAAGCGAAACGCCCTACTCTTTCGCTTCTTCCTCAGCCGGAGCTTCGGCCTCGGCAGGCGCTTCTTCTTCGGCGGGCGCTTCAGCAGGCGCTGCGGCGGCTTCGGCCTTGGCGGCCTCTTTTTCTTCGCGGTCAGCGATGCGCTGCTTGGCTTTCTCGCCCGGCGCGCCCTTCTTGGGGTTGTCGCCGTGCTTCCATTCGTAAAGCGGCGCGCCCGCATCGCCTTCGGCGCGGACGAACTTGCCGTCTTCGTCGCGCTTGATGGAGCCGTCGGCCTCACGCTCGACGCGAATAAGCGACAGGAAGCGGCCGACGCGGTCGGACGGCTGGGCGCCTTTGACGATCCAGTCATGCGCCTTCTCGGCGTCGATCTTCACGCGCTCCCCGGAATCTTTCGGCAGGAGCGGATTGTAAGAGCCGATGCGCTCAATGAAGCGGCCATCGCGCGGAGAGCGGCTGTCAGCCACAACAATGCGGTAATACGGACGTTTCTTAGCGCCGCCGCGCGAAAGACGAATTCTCAGTGCCATTGATGTGTTCCTTCAGTGTCCGGTGTGTGGGCAGTGTTCGGTGTGTGAGTGGATTACTTGTATCGAAGCGGCGCTGCGCCTCCCCCTTGAGGGAAGCAGCCGCAAAGCGGTCGGAGGGCGATGGCGCCGGCAGGGCTCACTTCTTATCCCTCCAGCCGAGGGGGAGACCGTCGGGTCCGAGCGGCATTCCCGCGGGGAAGTCGGCGGGCGAGCCGCCTTGAGCGTCCGCGCCCGGAAGACCCGGCAAGACGCCCGCGCCGCCGGCTTTCTGACCCTTCGCGCCGAGCGCCTTGAGCGCGTTGGGGTCCATGCCGCCGGCGCCCATGGCGTTCATCATGCCGCGCATGCCGCCTTTGCCCTTGCCCATCATCTTGACCATGTCCGCCATCTGACGGTGCATTTTGAGGAGCTTGTTGACTTCGGGCACCTGCACGCCGGCGCCGGCCGCGATGCGGCGCTTGCGCGAGGATTTGAGAATATCAGGCTTGGAACGCTCAGCCGGCGTCATGGAGAGAATGATCGCTTCCTGACGCTTTAGCGTGTTTTCGTCCATGCCGGCCATTGCGGCCTGGCCCTTCATTTTAGCCGCGCCCGGCAGCATGCCGATAATGCCGCCCAGCCCGCCCATGCGCTGTATGCCGCGCAATTGTTCGGCGAGGTCGTTCAGATCGAACTTGCCCTTGGCGAGCTTCTTGGCGAGCTTTTCGGCCTTTTCCTGATCGACCTGTTCGGCGGCTTTCTCGACCAGGCTGACGACGTCGCCCTGCCCCAGAATGCGGCCGGCGATGCGCCGGGCGTCGAAGACTTCGAGCCCGTCGAGCTTCTCGCCGACGCCAAGAAATTTGATCGGCAGGCCAGTGACCGCGCGCATGGAGAGCGCTGCGCCGCCGCGTCCGTCGCCGTCTATCCGTGTCAGCACCAATCCGGTGAGAGGCAGGCGGTCATTGAAGCGCCGCGCGGTCTCGACCGCATCCTGGCCGGTGAGCGCGTCGGCGACGAGAATGGTCTCATGCGGATTGGTCGCGCGCGCAATGCCGGCGGCTTCCGACATCAGCTCTTCATCAATCGACGTGCGCCCGGCCGTATCGAGGATGAGCACGTCCTGCCCGCCAAGCTTGGCGGCCTTGAGCGCACGCGTCGCGATGTCGACGGCCGTCTGTCCAGGAACAATCGGCAGGAAATCGACCTCGGCCTGACCGGCGAGCACTTTGAGCTGCTCCATCGCGGCCGGGCGGCGCGTGTCCAGCGAGGCAAGCAGGACGCGCTTTTTGTCCTTCTTCAGGCGCAGCGCGAGCTTGCCCGCCGTTGTGGTTTTGCCCGAGCCCTGCAGGCCCGCCATCATGATGACTGCCGGCGGCGGCACATCGACATTGAGCCCGTCCGGACCGCCATCGCCGCCGAGCGTGTCGACGAGCGCGTCATGGACGATTTTGACGACCTGCTGGCCCGGCGTGACCGAGCGGATGACGTTTTCGCCGACGGCTTCGGCGCGCACGCGCTTGACGAAATCCTTGACGACATCGAGCGCGACATCGGCCTCGATCAGCGCCACGCGCACCTCGCGCAAGGCGGCGTCGACATCTTTCTCCGACAAGGCGCCGCGCCCTGTCAGCGTGTCGAATACGCCTGTCAGCCGATCGGAAAGCGCTTCAAACATGCCGTCTCCTCATCCCATACGCGCAAACGCCAAGCGCCCCGCTGAGCGAGCCTTCGCCGAGCAGGGGACCTCGCCCGCCTCCGCGCCGTCTGCCCTGTTCAGGTCAGGCCGGCGCCCGTGCGGGTCAAGGCGCGCAAAACATCACGCGCGAGATTGAACGCGGGATATGCGCGGATGAAGGCCGGCTTGTCAATGTCGGCGGTCGCGCTCGGTCATTGGCGGATAAGGCGAATTCGGCGAGCGCGGGCGATTTTGTCCGACCGGGTGCGGCCCGACGTGATGCTGAAAGGCGCTGAGCCAGGAGCCTCGCCCGATGAAAAAGCAGCCTTACAATCCGTATTCAACCAAGCCGGACTTCTACGGCGACAAAGACCCGCTCAAACAGGCGCCGCGCGAAGCGCCGATCTGTCAGCGCGTCCGAGAAAATATGGAAATCTGGAACGCACGGCGACGAAAGCTCATTCATGATCGCAACATGCTCACGCGATTGCTGGGCGCCGCCGGCGCCGACATCGACGATATTCGCTCGTTCGAGCGCGAGGTTGAAGACGCGGCATCGTTGCCCGACCTCCATGATATCGACGGGCGCAGTAAAAACGCCAACGTCGCTGCGCGCATAGCGCGTCGCACAGTGAGGCGAATAATCTTCCCCGATGCACTGCGCAGCATTTTCAGCGCCCGAGCCCGAAGTCTCTTGGCGAACGTCACGTTGGAGGGACTTCGAGCCGCAGGAGAAATCGCAGGAGAAGAACGCCGGCGACTTGAAGCTCGTGTGAACCGGCTTGGCCGACAATATTTGGCGATCGATCGCGCGCTTCAACAGGTCAAAGAAAATCAACGGCGCGCTTGTGCGGACTACCGTCGTCCCGAAAACCGCTGCGTTCGCGAAGCCCTGCAGCAATCAGCGTCTGGCGGCCCGTGATAACGCCGCGACGGGCAATTACTCATCGGCAATTAGCGCCCGAACCTCAATTGCTCGCGCCCGGGCGTAACCCTCCAGATATTGGGCTTGTTCTTCGCTGATGGTGGGCCGCAACTCGCGAGCCTTTTCTTGCGTGTCAGCCCCGTATTCCGCTGCAATCAAATAGAAAAAATAGCTCTGCTCGTTGCCAAAACGATGATCGAGCCAATACTCCGCCATGCAGATGCTGGCCGCTGCGTCGGCGTATATTGCGGACGCAGCGCGCGCCGCCTCGAACCGCTCGGTGACATAACCCCATTGTGCGTCGTGATCGATGTCGCGCCAGTTCGGGCATAGCCCGTCCCAGCGCGCCGCGTCCTCACGCAACTCTGCTCGCTCCGTCTCCGGATAAATTTCAGCGGCGTCGCGACTGGGCGCAGAGGCGTCCTGCGCGCCGGCGGCGGACAGCGATGCTGCGAAAAACATCGCGAAAAACGCAACTGGAAGCATGAGTGCGACACGCATGCACGCGACGATGCCTAGGCGGTTTCTCACGGTCAAGCGAGCGAGGCGATCATCCCGCTTTGGGAACGAGCCTTTTCGGATGCACCCCGTCGACATAGCCCATGAAGGGCGCGTGGATCGAATAGCCCAGGAGTTCGCGCGCGCGCTCGGGCAGTTTGGCGGCTTTCTCGGGCGGCACGGCGAGGACCATGTTCTCCAATTGCCGCGCCCAGCCGATGCAATATTGCGGCGTCACGATCAGGCGCGGCGCATCGGATTTGTTCGCTCCGCCGCGATGCAGCAACGTGCCTTTTGCGACCATCAGAGAGCCTGAAGGCATCACGGCTTTGACCGCATCGGCGCGCGGGGCGGGATCGTCATTCACGTCGCGCATATTTTTATCTGTAAACGCATCAAGACTGAGCGCGTATTCGAAATCCTCCGCCGCCCAAAGATGACTGCCGGGCAGAACTTCGGTCGCCCCATTAGTCTCGGTCATGTCGTCGATCGCCCAGAACGTGCTGACGCCCCAGGACGGGCGCGGCATGGGATGCGTGATGTGACTGTCGTCATGATGCCAGGGCTGCACCGTTTCGCCTGGCTGCAGATTGATGGCGAGGCAGGCGGACAGAAGCGCGCTCGGCCCCAGATCCGCGTCGACGAATGCGAGCTGCAAAGGATGCATGACCAGCTCGGCGAATACCGGCGACTTGGCCAACATCGCATAAACGCGATTGGATCTGAGCCCTTCGAAATCGTTGCGGCCGGTGACGTCGGCGTCGAGATAAGGCTGCAGCGCCGCGCGCATTTCCGCGACTTTTTCCGGCGTCAGAACATTTTCGAAAATGACATAGCCGTCGCGATCAAATTGCGCGCGCCAGTCCGCGAACGGCCTGCCCTGCAGCCACGTCGCCAGCGGACCCTCATCGAGCTGCGCGCCCCCTTCGCTCAACATCGACATGCTTCGCTCTCCCTCTTCAATTGCGCGCAATCGAGGCCGAGCGCCGAGCATACCGCGCGCTGCAGGCCGCCGCAGCGAATACTCTACGCCGTTAAGCTCACGTCTTAGTCTGAGATTGAATTGAATTCAATTCAATATTGACTATCATCGATCTGAGCGTTCGAATTGCTGCAGACGAGCGGCGCCGGATTCGCAAGGGTCTGGCTGCGAGGGCGCGCGGCGCCCTGACAGGTTTTTGCGAGTGAGAGACTTGAACAAGACGAAGAAATCAGACGCCCGTTCAGCGATATTGAACGCTGCGCGCGACGCGCTCGCGGCCGGCGACGGCGCGCTCGAAATGAACGATGTCGCCAAACGCGCGGACGTGTCCGTCGGCCTCGCCTATCACTATTTCGGTTCCAAAGCCGGGCTCGTCACCGCCATCATCTCGGAGTTTTACGACCGCTATGACGCGATCGCCAATCAGCGCCCTGAAAAAGGCTTGGCCTGGGCCGTCGGCGAGCGTCGACGTCTCGATGCGCTGATAGACTTTCTCTATGATGCCGAAGACGCCCCGCTCATGCTCGCCAAGCTGAGCGGCGATGCGCAAGTCGTCGCGGCCGAGACGGCGCGTCGCGATGCTTTGGTCGACCTCTCGGCGATCAATATCAGGCGGGGTCAGGCCGCCGGCGAATTGCCCGCCAACCTCGATCCAGAAATCGCCGCCGCCGTCATCATTGGCGGTTTTCGTCTCGCCATGTCGCGCGCGCTCGCCGCGGCCGAACGTCCCGACCGCCAGCGTCTCGCCGACAGTCTCTGGCGTTTCGTACAGGGCGCGCTTGGCATCGAAACCGCGACGAACGACATGAACGAGACTGCCGCGCGACAAACCCCGCTGAAAGCGTCATAATCGCCTCACAAACGCGCAGCGGGGAGCGCGACATGAGGCAGACCATAGGCGCCGCCATTCAGGCCGGCTCCGTACTCTTCAACACGCCCGCCACACTGGCGAAGCTCGAGGATCTGACATCGGACGCCGCCCGGCGCATGACCGGCGACGGGGCGCGCGTGATCGTTTTTCCGGAAGCATTCGTAGGCGGATATCCTAAAGGTCATGATTTCGGCGCGCGCGTAGGCTCGCGAACGCCGGAGGGTCGCGACTGGTTCAGACGCTATTATGAGAGCGCCATCGCCGTGCCCGGACCGGAAACCGAACGCATGGGCGAGGCCGCCCGCGCCGCTGACGCCTCGCTCGTCGTCGGCGTGATCGAGCGCGACGGCGGCACGCTCTACTGCACCGCACTCATCTTCAGTGAGACCGGCGAATTACTCGGCCGACACCGCAAGCTGATGCCGACTGCGATGGAGCGCCTGGTCTGGGGCCAGGGCGACGGCTCAACGCTTGACGTGGTCGAGACCGCCGCGGGCAAGGTCGGCGCGCTGATCTGCTGGGAGCACTATATGCCGCTGGCGCGCTCGGCGATGTACGCGCAAGGCGTCGAGATCTGGGCGGCGCCGACGGTGGATGACCGCGAGAACTGGCTATCGGCCATGAGCATGGTCGCACGCGAGGGACGCTGCTTCGTCGTCTCCGCCGTCCAGTATTTGCGCCGGCGTGATGCGCCCACGGATTACCACCCGGCCGGCGGCGACGAGCCGGACGCCGTGCTCATTCGCGGCGGCTCCTGCATACTCGGACCCATGGGCGATACTCTGGCGGGGCCAGCATTCGATGAAGACGCCATTCTCACGGCTGAACTCGACCCGATCGAGCGCGCCCGCGGCGTCTATGATTTCGACGTCATCGGCCATTATGCGCGCCCGGACGTTTTCGAGCTGCGCGTCGACGCCCGGCCGAAACCGGGCGTCGCGTTCGAAGAGTAATCCCATCGCCTGCTCGCGCGCCGTAATGTTTCGGCCACCCGGTCGACAGGGCGCGTTCGTCATGGTGAGCGCCGGCTTTCGAAGGGAGACGGCATGAAGATCCTATTGGCGGCGATCGCGGCCGGCGCCTTGGCGGGCGCAGCATCCGCACAAGACGAAAACATGGCGGGCCCGCCCGCCTGGTTTGCAGAACATGTCGCCTATATGACCGCCGATGGCGGGCGCTGGTCGGCGGAGAATGCAGACCCTGATGCTGGCGTTGAACGCTATGTCATCGTCTGGACGCCGGAGTTTGGCGGCGCCTCGATGAGCGGGCGGCTTTTCGGCGTGAGCGACGGTGCGGAAACGCCAGACTTCTGGCGCTTCAACGTCTATTGGCACCCCGGCGAGGAACGCGTCGTCGCCATGCAGCGCGGCGCGCAATACACGCTCGGCGTCGGTGAAATGACGATGACGGATGACGGCGCAGAGCGCCTCGCGCAGACATTCTATAGCGGCGCCGATGAGACCGCGATCGGGCATATGTCGCAGCCCACGGACGAAAACACCTATGTCACCACGTCCTACATGATCGACGGTGAAAATTGGGTGGAGCGCCAGAGCTTCACCTGGACGCGCGAGACTTCCGAGTAAGCGTAGGGCCGGCTCGAGCTCCGAAGCGACAGATTGCGGTTGCGTCTGCGCGCGCGGCCTGATCCGCTCAACGCCATGAGCGACGACAAACACTCAGCGCCCTGGCGCGCGCAGCGCTGGGCGCCGCTGGCGGCGTGTGCGCTTGCCTATGGCGCAGCACTGCTCGTTGCGGCGGCCGTCGTTGCGTCGTTAGACGAAGCCCACCCCATCGCTTCCGCACTGGCGGCTGACATTGCCGCGACGCTTGTCGTTTTCGGCGCAGGCTGGGCGCTGCGCAATTCCAGCATTTACGACCCTTATTGGAGCGTCGCGCCGCCAATTCTGATGCTCTTTTGGCTGACGACCTCCACAGCCTCTCCTGTCATGACGGCGCGGAGCTGGCTCGTCTTCGCCATCGTCACGCTTTGGGCCGTGCGGCTGACCTATAATTGCTTCAAGCGCTGGCGCGATCTTGAGCACGAAGACTTCCGCTATCGCGATTTGCGCGCACAAACCGGCGGCTGGTATCCGCTGGTCGATCTGTTCGGTATACAGCTTTTCCCGACCCTGCTCGTCTTTGCAGCCTCGCTGCCGCTCTTCGCGGTCGCGCGCTCGAGCGCGCCGCTGGGCGTTTTCGACCTTGTCGCAGCAGTCGCCGCTCTCTCGGCGATCGCGATCGAGGCGCTCGCCGATCATCAGCTCGCCCGCTTCAAGCGCGAGCCCGCCAATGCCGGCGTCGTGTGTACGCGCGGCCTGTGGAGCTGGTCGCAACATCCGAATTATTTCGGCGAGATGGCGTTCTGGTGGGCGCTTTATTTTTTCGCGCTGGCGGCCGGTCTCGGCAATTGGTGGATGATCGCCGGCCCGCTCGCCATAACGGGCCTGTTCGCCTTCATCAGTATTCCAATGATGCTGGCCCGCAAACGCGCTCGCCGGCCGAACTATGACGCAGCGACCGCCGGCATTTCGCGCCTCATTCCGTTTCCGCCGCGCGCGCGTAGGAGAAATCCATGAACTGTCGCCAGCCATCATCGGTCAGCGCCCAGTCGATCTGGTGCAACGCATCCGACTCCGGATCAACGCCATAGGATGAACGCCCACGGCTCGTCGACGGCGCGCCCCAGTCAATGACCAGCGCGCCGTCGCGCCATTCGCCGTAAAGCGCGTGAATGGCGCCCTGGCTGTCACTCCAATAACCGTCGACGCCGTCCTCAGTGACGCGGTAAACGCCGTGGCCTGCGAAGATCAGAGCGCCACTGTCGCGCGCGGTCACGCGGTAGTGCTGCTCATAGAGGCTGGCGTCGAGGCCCTGAGTCCACTCGGTTTCACACCGTCCAGGCGTTCCGAATGCGTCGCAATCAGCCTCCCATGAACCGAGAAACACGGCAGGCGTCAGCGCCTCGCTGCTTGCGTCCGTCTCGTCCTGGGCAAGGGCGGCGCCTGCGCTGAGCACAGCGATAAAAGCTGCAGCGGCGATCCCAAGGCGGGTCTTGTTCATGGGGCGGCGTCCTTCTCTGGCGTCAACGCAGTTTCGGAATGCGTCAGCGATTGCCGGCGAAGCTTAATCGCGCGCGGGCGCTCTGCAATCGCGAACTTGTTCGGGGCGGGGATCGGCCAGCGACGTCTCCCAGCACTCATCGAAGACCGAGCAATAACAAACGCGCATGTCGAACTGAAAGCGCGAGCGGTCGAGCGCGTTCCAAACCTCATGACCCGGCCTTCCGGCTTCCGGACGGTCGAATGTGAAAAAGCGAATCTCCTGGCCCGGCGCCAAGGTGCGTCCATGGACCGGAGAGGTCAGAAACACGACGTCCTGGGTGTTAACGAGCTGCTCCAGCCAGGCCCGACGCGCATCGTCGTCTTCGCCTGGCGCACAACAGCCGATCATGATTTCGGGAAAGGCGGAGACCTCGACATCTTCCCAGCGCGTGCGCAGACGTTCAATGCGCGCCGGGCCGACGCCGCGATTGGCGATCGTGAAGCTTATCGAGTGTTCGCGCCGCGCCTCATCGTAATTGCCGGTGTCGAGTTCCACGCTCGGCCAGACCGACGCCGCCAGCGTGCGCTGTGCGACGACGGACTGATGCACGGCCGTGAACAGGGACGCGAGCGAGATGAACACGACGGAGCCTGCGACCACCAGCTCGATGATCCGCGTGCGGCGTTCGCGCGCCTGCGGGCTCAGCATGTCCGCGCCTTAGACGCGGGCCGGCGTTCGGAACACTTCCTCATCAAGCTCGCCTTCCCATTTCGCCACCGCCGTCGCGACAGCCGTGTCGCCCGTGACGTTGGTCACTGTGCGCATCATGTCGAGCAGTCGGTCGAACGGGAAGATGAATGCGATGATCAGAACCGCCTGTTCGGGCGAGACGCCGAACGTCGCGAGAACGGCTGCGGCGAGGAACAAGGACGCCGACGGAATGCCGGCCGCGCCGATGGACGCCAGCGTCGCGGTGACGCCGACCATGACATATTGGCCCAGCGTCAGCTCGATATTGAGCGCTTGAGCGGCAAACAAAGAAACGATGCCGAGATAGATCGCGGTGCCGTCCATATTGATGGTTGCGCCGAGCGGCAGGACGGAGCCCGCCACGGGCCGCTTGATGCCAAGGTTGTCGGTCGCACAAGCGATCGTCACCGGAAGTGTCGCGCTCGATGACGAGGTCGAGAACGCCACGGCCTGGGCGTCGAGAACGCCTCGGAAGAAACGGATCAGCGGCAGGTTCAAGACGATGCGGATGATCCCGCCATAGGTGATCGCCATGTGCAGGAAGCACGCGACATAGAGCGCCAGCGCCAGCAGCGCGAGATTGTCGAGCACGGCGAGGCCTTGCGTCGCCATCACCCAGGTCATCAGCGCGAGCACGCCGATAGGCGCTGTCTCCATGATGATTTCGGTGAGCTTGATCATCACTTCCGCGCCCGACTCTATGACGTCCGAGATGGGCTTTGCGCGCGCGCCGAGCGCGATAATGCCGACGCCGAACATGATGGCGAAGAAGATGACCGCAAGCACGTCGGTTTCGGCGAACGCCGTCACCGGGTTGGTCGGAATGATCGCCAGGAAGCGGTCGGCGATGGAGGCGCTTGCCGCGCCGGCGGCTTCAAGCCGGCCTTCAATCTGCGAAACCGCGTCCGAGCTGGCGGACGAATAATCAATGCCCGCGCCTGGTTGGAAAATCGTGCCCATGACGAGGCCGAGCGTGACGGCGATGGCGGTGGTTCCGAGATAGAGCAGAATGGCGCGCCCGCCGAGTGAACCTAGCCGCTTG
>JAUIEH010000394.1 GCA_030428405.1 Alphaproteobacteria bacterium | reverse complement strand
AGCGCGGTATGGACTCTTGAGCGCGGGGTTGGCGCGATCGGGGGCGCGCGTCGCGGACTGAGGGTCTGCGAGACAATGGACGCGAGCAGCAGCGATTTTTTCACGCCCGGTCACTGGGGCTTCATGGAGGGCTGGCCGCGCGGCGCGGATGGTCCTGTCTTCGACATCTGTCACGGCGAAGATCATGTCGCGCGCGTCTGGCGCGACCGCGGCGCCTGGAAGTTGGTCGTGCGTCCGGCGCGGCAGATTTCCGGCGACCTTACCGAACTCCTGCAAATTTTGGCGATGATTGCTGACCGGATGCGCGCGCTCGAAACGGCGAGCGCGGCCGCGGACATGGTGGCGGACGGCCCGTTCTGTCTCATCGACGAGCGCGGCCGCACCGCGCAGGCCGATATGGATCTGATGGCGGAGTTGTTGTTTTCCGGCCGCGAGCCGAGCGCAGAGTCAGCGGTCAAATGGGGCCGGACTTTCCCGAGCACGTCGCCGGCCGAATAGTCGCGCCCTCTTTGCGCGGACCGCCAAGCCGCTTATTGAGCGGTTATGTCGCGAATTCCTGAACAGCGCCTGGCGCAAGTGGTTGAACGCTTCGAAGAGGTCGAGGCGCGCATGGGCGCGACTGATCAGGCCGATGAGATCGTCAAGCTCTCCAAGGAACACGCCGAACTCGCCCCGGTGGTCGCCGAAGCGCGCAAGCTGATCGCTGCGCGAGAGGAACTGGCCGAACTTGAAGCGCTGGCCGAAGGCGATGACGCCGAGATGGCCGCGCTCGCCCGCACCGAGCGCGAAGAACTCAAAGCCTCGATCCCCGACCTCGAACACGCTGTGAAGCTGATGCTTCTGCCCAAGGATCACGACGACGACGCCAGCGTCATGCTCGAAGTGCGCGCAGGCACGGGCGGAGATGAGGCGGCGCTGTTCGCGGGCGATCTCTTCCGCATGTATCAGCGCTACGCCCAGAGCGCGGGCTGGCGCGTCGAAGTGATCTCCGAGAGCGAAGGCGATGCAGGCGGCTTTAAGGAAATCATCGCGTCCGTCTCCGGCGACGGCGTTTATGGCCGCATGAAATTTGAATCCGGCGTGCACCGCGTTCAACGCGTGCCGGTGACCGAAGCGGGCGGACGCATTCACACCTCGGCGGCGACCGTTGCGGTTCTGCCGGCGCCGGAAGACGTCGAAATCGAAGTCCGCCAGGAAGACATCCGTATCGATACGATGCGCGCCTCCGGCGCGGGCGGTCAGCACGTCAACACGACCGATAGCGCGGTGCGCATCACCCATCTGCCGAGCGGCATCGTCGTGACCTCGTCGGAAAAGTCCCAGCATCAAAACCGCGCCAACGCCATGCGCGTCTTGCAGGCGCGGCTCTATGACATCGAACGCGAGCGCGCCGCCGCTGAGCGTTCCGCCGAGCGCAAATCCCAAGTCGGCTCCGGCGACCGCTCCGAACGCATCCGCACCTATAATTTTCCGCAAGGCCGCGTCACCGATCACCGCATCGGGCTGACGCTGCATAAGCTGCCGCAGATTCTCGAAGGCGATCTGGAAGAACTGATCGGCGCCTTGCTCGCCGAAGATCAGGCCGCACGCCTCCTCGCGCTCGAGGATGGCTGACATGACACGACATTCCGCGTTGCAATGGGCGTAAGCCTTTCCGGTCTGTCCGTGCGTGAGGCGCGCATGGCCGTGGCGGCCCATCTGCGCAAGCTGGGCGTTGAGGATGGGCTGGGCGATGCGCGGCTTTTGCTGGAGGAAGCCACCCAGCTTTCGCGCAGCGACATCATCGCAGAGCCAGACCGTCTCTTAACGGATGAACAAGCGCTCGCACTTGAACGCCTTACCGACCGACGCGCGGCGCGTGAGCCCGTCTCTCATATTCTCGGGCGCAAGGGCTTCTGGACGCTTGAGTTTGAGACATGCGCCGATGTGCTGACGCCACGTCCGGAAACGGAGCATGTCGTCGAGGCGGCGCTGAAGCTGATCGCGCCGGAAGCGTCTGCGCGCATTCTCGATCTTGGCGTCGGGAGCGGAGCGATATTGCTCTCTGTTCTGAGTGAGCGTCCCAATGCCTGGGGCGTGGGTCTCGACAGGTCTGTGGCCGCGGCGAGGGTGGCGCAGCGCAACGCTGAGCGTCTCGGTCTGAGCGGGCGCGCCTCCATCATGGTCGGCGATTGGGACGCGGCGCTGACGGGGCCGTTTGACCTCATCATGTCCAATCCGCCCTATATTCGTTCGTCGATCATTGATCATCTCGAGCCGGAAGTGCGCGCCGAGCCGCGCCTGGCGCTTGATGGCGGCGCGGATGGTCTTTGCGCATATCGTCGCATTGTTGAAAGCTGCGCACGCCTGCTTGCGCCCGGCGGCGGGCTGGCGCTCGAAGCGGGCTTCGACCAAGCGTCTGAAGTCTTAACGCTTTTGAGTGAAACAGGGTTGTATTCAGAGTTCGAGACGATATTCGATCTGGCGGGACATGCGCGCATTGTGAGCGCGCGGCGGGTTTAACATCGCGTCCCGTGAGAATGCGCTTGGAAATCAAAGTGAAGCGGGCTAGGTTTCCAGCGCGATCAAGATCGGGGAACGCCGGTGCGGCGTATTGCGCGCGGGCGAGTCGGTTAGAAGAGACCGGCGGGGGCTTCGCAGACTTGACGCATGAGCCAGCGCAATGCGGCATGAGGAATGAGCGGACGGTCGCGTCCTAACTCACGCTAATGCTTTAGGCGCGGAACGCAGGGAAATGTCGCATGAAGAGGCAGCGCGGACGCGGGCGTAAGCCGAACGGTCAGTCAAACCGCCCGCTGGAGAGCAATCTCGGCGGCCAGAAGACGCGCGGGACCGCAACGCAGGTCTTCGAACGCTACCAGCAGCTGGCGCGCGATGCGGCGTCCTCGGGCGACATAGTCGGCGCCGAGAATTATCTTCAGCATGCTGAGCATTACTACCGCATCATGAAGGCCGCTCAGCAGGCCCAGCGCGAGCGCGCGGATGCGGATAATCGCGACAATGAAAACAACGCCGGCTCAGACGCCAATGGCGACAATGCAGCCGATGCGAGTTCGGACGCAGCGGATGCGTCCAGCAGCGGACCGCTGGAAGTCGTCAATCCCGAAGCGAGCGACATCGCGGCCAGCGACGACAATGCGCGCGAGGAAGAAGCGCCGCCGCGCCGTCAGCGCCGCACGCGTCGTTCACGCGCCAGCGC
>JAUIEH010000393.1 GCA_030428405.1 Alphaproteobacteria bacterium | reverse complement strand
GGCATGCCGGTCACGGATTATGTTGAGAGCGCGCTCGACAAGCTCTGCGGCGGCGCGCCGCCGGAGGGCGTCTTCTATCTTGTCCGCGACGGTGAAGCCGAGGTGGGAATGGGCGGGCTGCGCCACGTGCGCGACGGCGTCGGCGAAATCAAGCGCATTTATGTCCCGAAAGCGGTGCGCGGCGGCGGCGTCGGAGCGAAGATCCTTGATCGGCTGATGAGCGATGCGCGCAGTTTCGGCTATCGAAAATTGGTCCTCGAAACCGGCCCGTTCATGACGTCGGCCCATCGCCTCTATGAGGCGGTCGGGTTCACGGATATTCCCGCTTACGCCGAAGCAGAGGTGCCCGAAGCGCTCCATCACGATTGGCGCTTCATGCGTTGTAATCTGACCTAGCGCGCCGGTCGCGCCCGCCGCGCTAGTCCGGCGCGCAATCCGCCATCGCTGACAGGGCGGCGTCAACGGCGGCGCGCGCTTCTGCGTGATCGAGATCTGCAAGCTCTTGCAGGCTGGCCGTGCGTCCCGCCTCTTGTGCGACCAGGAAGCCGACATAATAGCCAAAGCGCGGCGGCAGGCGTTCGTTCAAACGCTCGAAACTGAACAAGGCTGAGATGTCATTCTCGTCGTGCGAGTCGAGCCGGGCGCGCACGGCGCATGCCGCTTCGGCGAGATTGTCGTCGAGGGCTTGGCGTATCGGTTCGGGGACCGTCAACAGCAACTGCGAATCCGACGCACCCGGATTAAGCTCGTGCGCCACATATACCGCCAGACCTTCAGTCCACAATCCGCACCAAATCGTTTCGCATTCCGGGAAAGAACGGCGGTGCAGTACATGAAACAATTCATGGTGGAAGAATGGTTGTTCGTCATCATACGGATGCGCCCAAGTCATGACGTCCGCGCCGAAAATGATATAGAGTTCGTCGTCGAATGTCCGTGTCCCGCCGTCCATCTCGCCGAGACTGTGCAACAAGTAAATGTCGCCGACCTCGCCGATATCGGGGAAGGCTGCGGCGAATGCGCCGTATGCAGGCGCCAATAGCTGCTCGAAGGATTCCGCCGTTTCGAGATATTCGTCGCGGTAGTCGTCAAACTCGTCGAGAGCTCGAATGATGCGGCCCGCATAGTCTTCATCGCTCATCTGCGAATAACGCGAGCGCGCGTAAAACTCCGGAAACAGAGGAACAATCTCGGCCTCAAACCGAGCGACGCGCTGCTCAGCCGGCAAATCAATTGTGCTGTCGTGCAGCTCTGCAAAGGCTTCAGTGAGGTCGATGAGCGTGTAGGGACGCTGCGTTTCGCGCGGAACCGTCTGGCAGGAACACAAGACCAATGTCGCGATGAGCGCCGTGAATGTTCGCATGCTGTCTTCCCCCTTTGCTCTACCCAACTCGGCACGGCCGCCGCCCACCCTACAACAACTCCAGTGACTTGAAGCTCGCCACGCGTTCGCGGCCGATGACGAGGTGGTCGTGGACGACGACGCCGAGCGGCTTGAGCGCTTCGGCGACCGCCTTGGTCATTTCGATGTCGGCGCGGGAGGGCGTCGGATCGCCGCTTGGATGATTGTGCAAAAGGATGATGGCCGTGGCGCCGTGTTTGAGCGCGCGATGGGCGATTTCGCGCGGATAGACGGGGGCGTGATCAATCGTGCCGTGGCCGAGAATTTCATCCGCCATCAGCCGGTTCTTCTTGTCGAGAAACAAGACCCGGAATTGCTCTTTGGCTTCGTCCGCCATGGCGGTGCGGCAATAATCCAAAAGTGCGGACCAGGATGAGATCACCGGCTGATGCATCACCCGGTCACGCGCGATGCGCCGGGCGGCGGCCTGGAAGATCTTGAGGTCCAGCGCGACCGCCTCTTTCACGCCCGGTGTTTCGCAGAGCCGCTCAATGTCGGCGCCGAGCACTTCGGCGAGACCGCCAAAGCGCGCGATCAGTTCTTTGGCGAGCGGTTTGACGTCGCGGCGCGGGATCGTGCGGAACAAGATGAGCTCGAGCAGCTCATAGTCGGCCAGAGCATCCGCGCCCGCCTCTCTGAAGCGGGTGCGCAAACGGTCGCGATGTCCGGCGTGATGCGGCGGGGCTGGCGTGTCGGCCGGCTCAGCCATAAGGCGGACAGTGAAGCCCGGCCGGCGAGGTCGTGAAGATTTCAACGCCGTCTTCAGTGACGCCGACCGTGTGCTCGAACTGCGCAGACAATGCGCGGTCGCGCGTGACCGCCGTCCAGCCATCCGAGAGCACTTTCACGTCGGGCCGGCCGAGATTGATCATCGGCTCGACGGTGAAGAACATGCCTGCCTCGATCGGCGCGCCGGTGCCGGGAGGACCGAGATGGACCACGTTCGGCGGCGCGTGAAACACCTTGCCGATGCCATGACCGCAGAAATCATGCACCACGGAATAGCGCGCGCCCTCGGCGATCTCCTGGATGACGGCGCCGATGTCGCCAATGGTCTTGCCGGGCGCGATGGCGGCGATGCCGGCCATCATCGACTCATATGTCACGTCGATGAGACGTGCGGCGGCGCGCTTGATCTCGCCGACCGGATACATCCGGCTCGTGTCGCCATGCCAGCCGTCAACGATGACGGTCACGTCGATATTGACGATGTCGCCCTCGCGCAGCGGCTTGGCCTCGGGAATGCCGTGGCAAACGACGCGATTGACCGAGGTGCAAACGGTCTTGGGATAGCCGCGATAGAAGAGGCAGGCCGGCGCCGCGCCGTTGTCGAGCACGAATTCGCGCGCCAGATCGTCAAGATGTTCAGTCGTGACGCCAGGAACGACATGCGGAACCAGCATGTCGAGGCACTCAGCCGCCAGCCGGCCCGCCGCGCGCATGCCGGCGAAGGCGTCTTCATCGTGAGTGATAATTCCGCGCGCCGCGCGGGAGGCGGTGCGGACGGCGGCGTAATTCATTGAAACCCTGCGGCTCAGCTGACGATTTGCATTCGCACGCTAATGTGAGGGCTGAAACGTTCAAGGGCAATGAACGATGTCGCACCCGGTTTCGCTCGCCGGACATGGATGGCCTCGGCGATCGGCGTAGCTTAAACGCGATGACGGACCCCATGGAGATGAATGCGTGAACCAGCCCAGCCGCGTCACAGCGGGCGTTCTCCTGATCGGTGATGAGTTGCTGTCCGGACGCACGCGCGACAGCAATCTTCAGGACATAGCCGCTTTTATCGGTCCGCT
>JAUIEH010000392.1 GCA_030428405.1 Alphaproteobacteria bacterium | reverse complement strand
CGACGTCGTCGACCGGCGCGCCGATCAGCGCGTTGCGCACGCAACCGCCGACAAAGCGCGCCGCTTCGCCGTCAATATTCGCCGGCTTTGCAGCCGCCAGCGCCGCCATCACCGCGCGCGCGCCGGGTCGGCTCATCCAGTCATGTCGCTGAGGGTCGAGCCTCGCCGTCACAGGCGCTCATCGTCCTCAGGCGCGGAGTCTTCGGCGGGATCAGTTGCGGCGTCATCCGACGGCTCGTCGTCGACCGGCGTCTGGTTCGCCGTCGCATCGTCCCGAGGCACGCGCTCAACCGGCGCCGCCCGGCTTGAGCGATCTTGCACGACATCGCGCGAAATGGCGGGCTCTGCGCGGATCAGGCCGCGTTCGAGCGCTTCCTCGCGGCTGACCCATTCGGCGGGGTGGCGCACGCCGTTTTCGAAACGCGCCGGCACATAGACCTCGTCGCGATGGGTCGCTTCCGTGCTGGTCAGCGCGAGATAGCCGAGCGCGCCAAGCGCTGAGGCTGCGCCGATGAACAAGAGGAACTGATACGGCGTCTCGTTGATGTTGCGTCCGAGCGCGCGCGTGCGCGAGGCGACGAACAGCCGGTAGATGACGAACAGCACGAACGGCGTCGCCAGCAGAAGAATCTGTATCAGCAAAAGCCGCGTCATCGTCGTGAGGTCACCCGTAAAGCCTGTCGTGCAGGGCTTTCAGCATTCCCGCCGTCGCGCCCCAGATATATTTGTCGCCGTAAGGCATTGCATAAAAGTAGCGTCGCGCGCCGTTCCACATTCGCCATTGGCGCTGATGATTGTCCGGATTCATCAGGAACGCGAATGGCGCCTCGAATGTGTCGGCCACCTCGCCATGATCCGGCTCCGGCGTGAAGTCGGGCGCAACGAAGCCGACAAAGGGCGTGACGTCATAGCCGGTGACCGTCTGATAGCGGTCGAACGCGCCGATGAGTTCGACCTGATCGCGCGCCAGCCCAATTTCCTCGTGCGCCTCGCGCAAGGCGGCGTCGGCGAGGTCAGCGTCTTCGGGATCCATGCGCCCGCCGGGAAAGCTGATCTGACCGGCATGCAGGGAAAGATGAGCGGCGCGTTCGATGAAGATCACGCGCAACTCGCCTTCGCGTTCCACAATGCCCGCCAGCACCGCCGCCTGCTTGAGCTTGCGCGCGGGCGCGTCGCCCTCATTGAGATCGAAATCGCTGCGCGCAGGCGCGCCCGCAGCGGCGGCGGCGGCGGCGTCGACGGGGTCGAGCCGCGCCGTCAGCAGCTCACGCAAATCAGCTGCATTCACACGCAATGCTCCCCCGGCGCGCCGAGCGGAAAAAAGCTGTCTCCCACGGCGAGGCCAAGCACTTTGCCGTCCGAGGTGTCGCGCTCTTCGGCGTGCTGGACGAGTTCGAAATAAGCAGGCCGCGTGAACAGGGCGTCGAGACGACCGCGCACGCGCATCAGCGGGACCGGCTCGCCGGTGTCGCAATCGCGCTCAACCCAGATTGGATGGTCGCCGCTGATCTCGATGACGTCGCCGACATTGGTTTCCGCAAACAGGCGGCGCGTGCCCGCCTCCTCGGTCATATCGACGCGAACCGCCAAAAACGGCGCGACTTCGACGTGAACGACAACTTTTTCATGCGGCGTGACCAAATAGGTCTGACCATCGTCATCTTTCCGCAATATTCGCGAAAACAATCGGACCAGACGCTCACGCCCAATGCGAGAGCCCTGATAAAACCAGCCGCCGTCGCGGCGAATTTCGAGTTGGATGTCGCCGCAATGGTCGGGATTCCACAAATGCACGGGCGGCAAGCCCTCGGCCTGCGTTGCGGCGGCCGCCGCCGCGAGCGCGTCGAACGGGGTTTCAGCCCCCTTGTCTGGCGTTGCAGTCTCGTCCATGGACATCGCGCCCATCGGCGCCCACCCTTCATCTTCGCAAGGGGCCGCGCCCCGCATGTCTCGCCCCGAGAGTTAGGAGCCCTTCCTCAATGAGCCTAGCCCAAGACGTGATCGTCACCGAAGCCGACCGCGCCTCCGAACGTCTGGCTGAGGTCAAGGCGTCGATCGCACAGGCCATTGTCGGCCAGCAACAAGTTGTGGAGCTCGCTCTCGCCGCCGTCCTGTCGGGCGGTCACGCTCTGCTTGTCGGCGCGCCCGGCCTCGCCAAGACCAAGCTCGTGCACACGCTCGCCGTAGCGCTCGGTCTCGACAGCAAGCGGGTGCAGTTCACCCCCGACCTGATGCCGGCCGACATTCTCGGCTCCGAGGTGTTGGAGGAGGACGCAGACGGCAAGCGCTCGTTCCGCTTCATCGAAGGCCCGATATTCTGCCGCCTCCTGATGGCGGACGAAATCAACCGGGCGAGCCCGCGCACCCAGTCCGCGCTTCTGCAGGCGATGCAGGAAGGCCATGTCACTGTCGCGGGCGCGCGCCACGACCTGCCTCAGCCTTTCCATGTGCTCGCCACCCAGAACCCGATCGAGCAGGAAGGCACTTATCCGCTGCCGGAAGCCCAGCTCGACCGCTTCTTGTTCGAGATCGACGTCGATTATCCCGACCGCGAAGAAGAGCGCGCCATCCTGCTCGCAACGACGGGTGCGGACGAAGTCGATGCGCGTCCGGTGCTCGACGCCGCCGAGTTGCGCGGCGTGCAGCGTCTCGTGCGCCAGATGCCGGTCGGCGAAAAAGTGCTCGAGGCGATCCTGACGCTTGTGCGTCTGGCGCGTCCCGACGAGACCACGATCGATGAAATCCGCGGCGGGCTCTCCTGGGGTCCGGGTCCGCGCGCCGGCCAAGCGCTGATGCTCGGCGTGCGTGCGCGCGCCTTGTTGCAGGGCCGGCTCGCGCCGTCGGTGGAGGACGTCGTCGCCCTCGCCGCGCCTGCGCTGAAGCATCGCGTCGCGCTGTCCTTCTCCGCGCGCGCAGACGGCGCCACGGCTGAATCGCTCATCGCGCGCGTTGCGAGGGAGATCGCGTGAACCCAGTCTCCGCGCGCCTGCGCCGCGAAGGCGAAGCGCTCGCCGATCCGCTTCCGGCCTTGCTGGTCGAGGCTGAGCGGGTCGCGACGGCGGTGGCGTTGGGCGTGCACGGACGACGAAAGGCCGGCGTCGGCGAGAGCTTCTGGCAATATCGCCAGCACCGCGTCGAGGACGGCGCAGCGCAAATCGACTGGCGACGCTCGGCGCGTGGCGATGCGCTGTTCGTGCGCGAAAATGAGTGGGAAG
>JAUIEH010000391.1 GCA_030428405.1 Alphaproteobacteria bacterium | reverse complement strand
CGAGGCTGCAGCGCCCGACCCCGCCAGCGCGGTCTGGTTCGTTCAAGTCGGCGCCTTTTCGACCGAAGAAGCCGCGCGTGCGCGTCTCGACGCCGTCTCGCGCGCCATGCCCGAGCCGTTCGGCGCCGCCGAACGCAGCGCTCTGCCCTCCGAGGATGACGGCGCATTGTGGCGCGCGCGCTTTACAGGTTTTGGCGAGGATGGCGCGCGCAGCGCCTGCGACTCACTGCGCGCCTCTGGCGAGCGGTGCTTTTCCGGCGAGTCCTGAGACCCGCCCGCTCAACCGTCGCCGAGCAGAACTTCCTTAGCCTGATTAATCTGGGCGGCCAGCCAGCCCGAGCCGCCGGCGTCGGGATGGATCGCCTTCATCAAGCGGCGATGGGCGGCGCGCACATCATCATCGCTCGCGCCGTCTTGCAGACCCAAAACGTTGAGCGCATCCGCGCGCGTCATCGGCCCGCCGCCGCCGGAACCGCCCGCTTCATCTGCGCTAGCGGAGGACCTGTCGCCAAAGCGGCGCTCGATATAGGCGTGGAGCAAAGCAGCGGCGTCGGGATCGTCATTGAGCGCGCTCGCCAATATCTCCTCGACTTCCGGCCGGGTGAGTTCGGACAAGCGCTTGCCCTCGTATGGGCCGCGCAAAACCTCGCCATCCATGTCGCCGCTGGCGTGGTCGAGCGTCATGCGCACGCTTGCGGTTTCAACGGCCGAAGACCCGCCACGCGCGCCCGAGCGCGCCCCCGTCAAGGTCATCGCCATGGCGCCTGCCGCGCCCAGCATCGCCGAGCCGAAGCCAATCTGTCCACGCACGAAGAAGAACAGAGCGGCGGCGCCCGCGACCACGATGACGGCGGCGCGCACCACATTGGCGAGCACGCGCGGCTCCATCGTGACGAGCGCGCGCCCGCCCACCAAGAGACCGGCAAGCAGCGCCAGGCCGAGAATGAAAGCGCCGAGCACCACTAGTCGTCATCCTCGGACGGCGGCGGCAAGGCCGCAGCGATGGAGCGCGCGGCCCCGCCTGCGCGCGCCGCGTAATTTTCCAGCGCAGGCCGACCGCCGGCCGCATAGGCGGCCACCGCGCTCAGGAGTTCGCGCAAAATATCCGGTGAAGACAGATCAAAGGGATGAAACGCGCCATTCGTCACGAGCGCCATTTCCTTAAACGCGCGCTCAGCGATCGGGTCGCGGCCGTCCTGAAAGAAAAAGCCCTTCACGCCGTGAATGCCGAGCCGGCCGGCTGTGTCC
Organism: Alphaproteobacteria bacterium; assembly: GCA_030428405.1. GTDB lineage: Bacteria > Pseudomonadota > Alphaproteobacteria > Caulobacterales > Maricaulaceae > JAUIEH01. The sequence continues at coordinate 1,975 of JAUIEH010000391.1, read as the reverse complement.
ACGCAATGATCCAGCGGTTCCTCAAACGCGTCGCCGACGAACACGAACGCGGTCACCGGATCGTGCGCGGTCTCCTTGAGCACATGGGAGAGCGCGCGTTCGATCTGCGTGCGTCCGGCGCGGCAGCGCACCGCCTCGAGCTTGCGGCCAAGCGCGGCCGGCTCGTCGACCCAGCCGCTCGCCCGGCACTCCCCGACGCCGCGATAGAAAATGAGCTGAACGGATAAACCGCCAAGATCGCTCGCCGTGGTGAACATGTCGGCCTGGATGGAGACGGCCGCGTCCCAGGTCGGTTCACGACTGGCGGTGGCGTCGAGGATGACGGCGAGGCGCGCGCGGCCTTCCCCGCGCTTTTGCGGCGTCAATGCGGCCGCCTTCTCCAGAAAGGCGGAGATGTCGCTGCTGACGGCCGGTTTCGGCGCTGAAGGTCGTTTCTCGCTCATTCGCTCTCGCCAGCGCGCAGCAGGGCAAAGACGGGCTTGGCCTCATGAAGCGCCATGATTTCTGGCTTAAAAGCCGAGCGCTGCGCCTTCAAGGCCGGCGAGCCGGCCGACGATCACAAGATCGCGCAGCTCTTGAGCGACAAGTTCGGTGTGCGGCCCGCGCGGATCATCAAGCGCGCACAGGCCCGCCTCCATGCCGATGCGCCAGGCGCCGCTTTCGCGCAAACGCAATCCGCCACGCGCGCCGAGCAGCTTATCGGCGCGATCGAGCGCCTGCGTCATTTCGGCCGACGGTGAATCAGCGGCGCGCGCGCGCACCATCAGCCAGTCCAGCGAGCCGCCGCGCTCGGCTTTCTTGCGGCGCGCCTCCCAGAGCATGCGGCTGTAAACGCCGGGGCGTTCGCTGCGCACGCCTTCGTCGCTGAGTTCGAACAAACCATCGAGCGAAACAAGCGATTCCGGCGACAAGGTCAGCGCCAGGTCCGACGCGACATGCGCAGCCAGACCAAGCGAACTCGGCCGTGCGGGCGCATCTATCAATACGACGTCGCAGCTTTCCGACAGCGCTGCGATCGTTTGCGGCAGACGCGCGCGCTCGGGCACTTCCAGCGCATCGCCGTCGGGCGGCGGCGCCAGCCGGGTCTTGATGGTCGCCGGCATGACAAAGTCGTCGCGCGCAGCATCGGCCGATTTGGCGCGGCGCGCGGCCCAGCGCGCCAGCGCGCGCGTTTCAAAATCCAGATCGAGCAGCCCGACCGCGCGGCCAGATTTCAAAAGGGCAACGGCGAGATTGGCGATAAGGGTGGTTTTGCCGGCGCCCGCGGCCGGACCGCTGACGATCACGACGCGCGGCGCAGCGCGGGAATCCGCGCCGCCGGCCTCTTGCGTGACCATCTCTGAAAACCGCCCCATCGTTCCTTCGCGTCCTCAAGCCGGCCAGCCTGTCGCGAGTCGAACGAACTGGCGACAAGTCAGCGCGGCGGCTCACCCGTGAAGTCGGTCGGTCTGCAATAGAGCCCGGCCGCCTGCAGCAGAGCGCAGCGCGCCTCCGCATCACCACGATTCGGCAAGGGGCCCGCCTTCAATCTTCGGAACACGCCCTGTTCACCGCCCAGATCGACCACCTCGATGCGCGGACTTAAGCCCTCGAGCGCGGTCGGCGCGGATGCCCGCAAGGCCTCCCAGCCTCGCGCAGCAGCTTCATCGCTGCGATATGAGGCGAGATGAAGCGCGAACAAGACGCTGCGGCCGCCATTCAGCGATGCGGCGGCGTCATCAGGCGCGGAAGGTGTGGATGGCGCGGCCGGTGCGGCGTGCGCGATCGACGCTCCCGCGTGAGATGTCGGCGTCGGCGAAACGCTCGGCGCGCTCTCTGCGCGACTATGCGCTTCAGCCAGAGATTCATGCGGGCGGCCTGCTCCGCCTGTTTCTGCGCCGCCCGCGGCGTCTGCGCGCTGCGCGGCGGCGTAATCGGCCGCCAAAGTGGGAGCCAATGGCGCGCGCGCGACATGGCTTTCCGCCCGTCCCCGGCT
>JAUIEH010000390.1 GCA_030428405.1 Alphaproteobacteria bacterium | reverse complement strand
GGCCCCGTATCATAAGACGGCGCGCCGAAGCGATGGGTGTCACCCGCGGGAATGTTCGGCGTGTTCGAGAAGCGCCCGCCGCGCAAGAGGACGTCTTCGCTGAAATTGGGCGAATAGGTCGCAAAGCCCGGCGGCGTCGTATTATCCGTAGAGAGAATTACATCGACCATGTAGCCGCTGCTGCCCGGTCGCGAGCCGGGAGCGGCCGCATCGCCGCGATTATTGATCTCCACACCAACCATGACGCCGCTGGAAATGCTGGCCGAGGCCGAAGCAGCGACGATGGGCGTCAGGTCGGGCTGACCGCTGCCGCCCGGCGCGCCGCCGCCAGCGGGCGCGCCGAAGCGCCATGTCTGCTGGGGCGAGTTATTGCACGCCCAGATCTGTACGCGGCCGCCATTCGTGTTCATGTCCGGGGCGTGCGCATCGAGACAGCGCCCTGAAGAGACGAGCAGCGAGTTGCGCGCTTCATCAAGCATCCAGCGCTGTTGCGGCGAATTATTGCAGGTCCAGACCTGCACGCGGCCGCCATTATTCTCGAGATCAGGCGCGTGCACGTCGAGACAAAGTCCTGCGACGGAATTGCGGAGCTGGCCTGTGCTGCTGTCGAAGCGCCAGCGCTGTTGCGGCGAGCCATTGCACGTCCAGACCTGAACGCGGCCGCCATTGCGTCCGGCGTCGGGCGCGTGTGCGTCGAGGCAGAGCCCGCCATTCACCGTGATCTGGCCGTCGCGCTCAAAAGCCATCGCTGGCGCCGCGCCGAACATGACGGCGGAAAGCGCGGCCGCGGACGCCCATGCGGCGCAGCGCCCGGCTCGATCAGACAAGTTGCTCATTGCAGTGGTCTCCTTTCGACTTCCCGGCTCAGCGCGCGATTAGGCGAGCGGAATGTGCGCAAATCATGGTGTGCGTGCGTGCCCCGCTCGGCGCTGAACGCATCGGATCAGCTGGCGACTCGACAGGCGTTCAGCAAAAAAAAAGCGCCCGACGGAATGTCCCGGCGAGCGCTTCTTGTCTGTGGATAAATTGGTTTCAGTGCGTCGCGAGAATTTGCGCGACCGCGACCCTGGCTGAAGCAGCCGCGCCTTCCGTGCCGATCGTGCCGGGCGGAATGCAGCCGTCTCCGACATTATAAAGTCCCGCGACGGAGGTTTCGCTCGGCATGCCGAAGCCGGGCCAGCGATGCATGCCGGGCGCGCGGCCAGAATGCTTGGCCTTGACGAGAAACGTCGCTTCCTCGGTCACGCCGGGGAAATTGGCCTCGAGCTCACGCATCGTGTTTTCAAACTCCGCGGTAAGGTCGGAATTCGCCGCATCGCTGGGCGCGCCATAGGCGATGTGGAGGAAGGTCCCCTCGGGCGAGATGGTCTCGGGCGAAATCGCCGATGGAATCTCGAGATAGATGAGGTTCTCGTTGTTGCCGAAGACCATGCAGCCTTCGAAACCTTCAATCAGCGGACGGTCCATCACGAAGCTGATGTGGAAAATCGGCGCTGACGCGGCGTTCCGGTTCAAACGCGCACGATAGTGTTCGTCGAACACCTCCTCGCCGCCGGCGAGCGTTGCGGTTTCGTCGGGTCCGGCGTTTGAGACGACGATCGGACTGACGATGCGCTGCTCGCCGCCCTCGCCGCCATGCGCGACGACGCCTGCGACCCTGCCGTTTTCGACGATGATTTTTTCGCACCGTGTCTGGCGTCGGATTTCAGAACCGCGCGCGGTGATCGCTTCAGCCAGCGTGTCCATCAGCGCGCCATTGCCGAGGCGCGTCATACCAAACCGGCTGCCCTTGCTTGATGAGCCGAGGAAGCGAAAAAACTCAGCAGCCGGAATTTCGTGCAGATTCGTGCCCATCAGGGCGGCGCAAAATCCTCGGAACAAATCTTTGACGTCCGGGTTGTCGGTGCGCTGATCGAACCATTGCTGCGTCGTCATTTCCTCGGGCGGCATGTCGCCGCCGAGCGCCGCCATCATTTCCCTGAACAAGGCCTTGGCCTGAGCGCCGTCTTTCATGGCGAATTCGATCATGCCAATCAGGCCGCCGCCTTCGGGCGGCGTGTCGTAATCGCCATGACGCAGCCGATAACGCATCCGCCCTGTCAGATCGATCATGTCCATCTCGGCGCCGACGGCGTCAAAAGCCTCGCGAATGGCGCTGTCCGAGCCCATCGGGATCATCACGGCGCCAGTGGTCACGACGCAGTCCGAACGCACGCGATGTGAACACCGCCCACCTAAATAGGGTGATTTTTCAAGCACTAACACGCGCTTACCCGCGCCTGTCAGCCGCGCGGCGGCGCACATGCCGCCCATGCCGGAGCCGATGATCACAGCGTCGAACTCATCCTGGCCCATCGTCATCGTCTCCATCCGGTTGGATAGTGAGTATGCTAACGCAATCGACTTGGGGCAAGGCGCCAAATCTAGGCGTCAGGGCCAGGCGCACTGATGAAGCACCGTGTACGTCGCCAAGCGCTCAAGCGCACGCGAAAGCGCGCGCAAGACGCAAACGCATCTTCGCGGGCAGCTTCGACTCAAAGTTGTGAGAGATCGGCGACGCCCGTGGACGCGCGTCTTCGTGAAGGAGGGTTTGTTGAGCGCATCGCTCGTGCAGATCTGGCGGCGACCTACTCTCCCGTGCCTTAAGACACAGTACCATCGGCGCTGGAGGACTTAACGACCGTGTTCGGAATGGGAACGGGTGGGGACCCTCCGCAATAACCACCAGATCGGCGCGAGCGATGCTGCGCACACTGAAGAACAACGCGCTGAAGCGCTGTCAGTCGGTGTGCGTCGTGACGAAATATCGTTTGTCTGCTTGGCGTCTGCGCGGACGAAGCGATCGCCACGCATGAGCGCATAAGGGATCAAGCCAATCGAGGAATTAGTACCGGTAAGCTTCACATGTCGCCATGCTTCCACACCCGGCCTATCAACGTGGTGGTCTTCCACGCCTCTCAAGCGAAACCTGGTTTTGAGGGGGGCTTCCCGCTTAGATGCTTTCAGCGGTTATCCCTTCCGCACTTAGCTACCCTGCTATGCCGCTGGCGCGACAACAGGTCCACCAGTGGTGCGTCCATCCCGGTCCTCTCGTACTAGGGACAGCTCCTCTCAAGTTTCGAACACTTACGGCAGATAGGGACCGAACTGTCTCACGACGTTCTGAACCCAGCTCACGTACCGCTTTAATTGGCGAACAGCCAAACCCTTGGGACCTGCTCCAGCCC
>JAUIEH010000008.1 GCA_030428405.1 Alphaproteobacteria bacterium | reverse complement strand
CGCGCGGAGAATTGCGCGACTGAGCTTCGCGTTCGCGCCAGGCCGCGGCCGACTTCAACACGGCCAGATAGGACGTCGTCGTCTTGCGCAGCTTCAACCGCTTCCAGGCGTCTTCGGGCTGCATTTCATAGGTCGCGGGGTCGGTGAGCGTCTTCATCTCTTCCGCGATCCAGCTCTGACGGCCGGCCTGTTCCAGCCGCGAGCTGAGTTGGGGGTAGAGGTCGCGCAAATGGGTGACATCGCTCAGCGCGTAAGCAAGCTGCTTGTCCGACAAAGGCCGCCGCGCCCAATCCGTGAAACGCGAGGATTTGTCCACGCGCTGGTTCAACAGCGCCTGGACGAGATTGTCATAGGCGATGGAGTCGCCCAGTCCGACGGCTGCGGCGGCGACCTGTGAGTCGAACACGGGCGCCGGGGGCGCGCCGGCGAGATGATGGAAAATCTCAGCGTCCTGCCTGGCGGCGTGAAACACTTTGAGGACGTTTTCATCGTTCATCAGCGCCAGGAACGGGTCGAGCGCTAGCCCGTCCGCCATGGGGTCGATGATGAACTCATCCTCGCCAGCCGCCGCCTGGATGAGGCAGAGCACGGGCCAGTAAGTGCTTTCGCGCATGAACTCGGTGTCGACGGCCACGAAATCGTGGCGGCGCAGCCGCGCGCACGCCTCGGCGAGCGCGTCATTGGTCTTGATCACATTCATCACCGGCTCCTTTAGCGCGCGCCGCACGCAGCTCCTAGCCGCCTTCGGCGCCGGACTTGCGTTGTGAGACGAAAACCACGCGCAAGGCTGACCTGATGAGCCAGGACATATTGCTCGCCATCGCCGCAGTGTTCGGCTGCCTGGGCTCCGGTCTCTGGATTTATTCCGTCTCCGGCGAGGCGCCGGACGGCTCCACGCGCCGGCGCAGCCGGTTCTGGGCCTGGACCATGGCGACGTTCTGGGCGGTCGTCATGATCGGCGCCATTGGCGGGCCGGGCTTTCGCGTCTACGCCGCTTATCTCGCCAGCGACACGCTGAGCGATGCGGACGATATGCTTGCGTCGATCCCGCTGGCGGCGAGCGTGCGCTATGTCGGGCTCTTGCTGCTGGCCAATGGCGCAGCCGTGATGCTGGCCGCGCTGTTGATGGCGTTGACGCGTCTTATCATTCGGCTGACCACGCCTTACGCGCCTGCGCGCGCGCGTTCTCCGGACCGCTTCATCCTGTTGAGCGTCTTGCTGGCTGGAAACGGAGCATTGGCGGCGATCGGCGGGATTTACGGCGAGACGCTGTTATACGCCTGAGCGGGTCCCGCCCTGAGCCGGCGCGCTCCTTGACATGAGGCCCGTTTGACGGCCCTTTCCCGGCCTTGCGCAAGAACGCTGGTTCGGAATTACTCATGCACCCTTATCGCACGCATAATTGCGGCGCGCTGCGCGCCGCCGATGTCGGCGCGAGCGTCAGACTCGCCGGCTGGATCCACCGCAAACGCGAGCATGCCGGCGCTTTGTTCGTCGACCTGCGCGACCATTACGGCGTGACCCAGTGCGTTCTGGATCCGGACTCGCCTGTCTTCGAGCGCCTCAAGCGTCTGCGCAGTGAAAGCGTCATCACCGTGACTGGCGAGGTGATTGCGCGCGACAAAGAAGCCGTGAACCCAAATCTCGCAACCGGCGAGATCGAGATCGGCGTCAAAGAGCTCGAAATCCACTCCGAAGCCGAAGAGTTGCCGGTGCCGGTGTTCGGCGAGCCGCCATATCCTGAGGACGTGCGCCTCAAATACCGCTTTCTCGATCTGCGCCGCGAAACGCTTCACCGCAATATCGCACTACGCTCGGCGGTCATCTCCTCGATCCGGCGGCGCATGACCGATCAGGGCTTCACGGAGTTTCAAACGCCGATCCTGACCGCGTCGAGCCCGGAAGGCGCGCGTGACTTCCTCGTGCCCGCGCGGCTTCATCCCGGCAAATTCTACGCGCTGCCGCAGGCGCCTCAGCAATTCAAGCAGCTGATCATGGTGGCGGGCTTTGACCGCTATTTTCAGATCGCGCCATGTTTTCGCGACGAGGATGCGCGCGCCGACCGCAGTCCCGGCGAGTTCTATCAGCTCGACGTGGAGATGAGCTTTGTCACGCAGGAAGACGTCTTCGCCGCCATAGAGCCGGTGATGCACGACCTCTTCGTGGAATTCGCTGACGGCCGCGCCGTCACGCCGACGCCGTTCCCGCGCATTCCGTATGCCGAAGCGATGATGAAATACGGCTCGGACAAGCCTGATTTGCGCATTCCGCTGGAATTGTCCGACGTCAGCTCATTCTTCCAGGAAGACGGCGTCACGTTCAAAGCCTTTCAGGGCGTCATCGCCAAAGGCGGGGTCGTGCGCGCAATTCCGGCGCCTGGTTCGGCCAGCCAGCCGCGCTCCTTCTTCGACAAGATCGACGGCTGGGCGAAGAAGGAGATGCAGGCGCCGGGCCTTGGCTACATCATTCTCGAAGAAGGCGAGAACGGTCTGTCCGGCAAAGGCCCGATCGCGAAATTCATCCCTGATGACGTGCTGGCGCGCATGGCGGCTCATGCCGGCGTCGGCGCGGGCGATGCGTTCTTCTTCGCCGCAGGCGCGCCCAACGACGCCGCCAAGCTGGCCGGCGCTGCGCGCAACAAGATCGGCGAAGAGCTCGGCCTCATCGAGGAGGGCGTCTTCAAATTCTGCTGGATCGTCGATTATCCGATGTTCGAGTGGAATGAGGACGAAAACAAAGTCGACTTCTCGCATAACCCGTTCTCGATGCCGCAAGGCGGGCTGGAGGCGTTGGAGAGCAAGGACCCGCTCGACATACTCGCTTACCAATATGACATCGTCTGCAACGGCGTGGAGCTGTCCTCCGGCGCGATCCGGAACCATCGCCCTGAAATCATGCTCAAGGCGTTTGAAATCGCGGGCTATGGCCCCGAAGTGGTCGAAGCCAAATTCGGCGGCATGTTGAACGCTTTCCGCTATGGGGCGCCGCCCCACGGCGGCTTGGCGCCGGGCGTGGACCGCATCGTCATGCTGCTCGCCGGCGTCGAGAATATTCGTGAAGTCACGATGTTCCCGATGAACCAGCAGGCGGAAGACCTGATGATGCAGGCGCCGTCCGATGTCAGCGCGGCGCAATTGCGCGAGCTGAATATTCGTCTCGCTGAAGCGCCAAAACCCGCAGTGAACAAAGAAACCGCCGACGGCTGAATGCCGACGACAGGTGCTGAATACTTGCAGCTGAAAGAGAGAAAAGGAGCCGGGCGCAGATGGGGGCGTGCGCCCAGCTCCTAATTGGCGGATAGGCATGAGCCCGTCCGCCGCAGTGTGACAGATTATTTACGTTCGCGCGTCACGCAAGCGTTCTCGCCAGCAAATTGAATGAAGAGCTGGGGAAGCTTGACCTCAGTCTACGGCTTTACCGAGTGTTCGCCGTCGTCGAAGTGGTGATCTTCGTCGTGTTCGGGCCCGTTTTCGTGGCGGTCCATTTCATATTCGAAGCGCTCTTCGAACTCGCGCCGGGCTTCTTCCGCGGCCGCTGTGGCCTCGGCTGCGGCTTCAGCCGCATCCACCCGCGCTTCAGCCGCCTCGATGCGCGCATCGCACGCATCCGCGATTTCATCCGAAGCGTCCGCAAGCGCGTCACGAACTTCTTCCAAAGCCGACTGGATGATGTCGTAGGGCGTGATTTCCGCGGCGCGGTCTATGGACTCAAGCGCGCCCTCAATCGCTTCGCGCTCCATCTCGACATTTGAGCACGATACATTGCCTTCAGAGACGGCGCGTCGGGCGGCCTCGATCTCTGCGCGCACATGCACGTTCAGGTCAAAATGCGCCGCCTCGAAGGCTTCGCGCAGAGCGTCGCGAACTTCGTCCATCGCGACATGGGCCTCGAAGACTTGCTCGGCGTCCGTGTCGGAGTCGAAGTCAAAAGAGAATGACCAGCCGCCGTCAGAGTGACGGTTGCGATGGCGGTCCCAGCGCCCGCCGCGGCGGCGGTCGTCACGGACATCGCGGCAGGCAGGCACGCTCAGGCCGTCAGGCAGAGACGTATCCTCATCGCCGCAGGCGTCGCGCAGGCTGCTGGCGGTCAAGCCGCGCACATTCGTCATCTCCACGCCGCTGAGATCGGCGTCATGGAAACGCGCGCCGGCGAGGTCGACGTCTTCGAACTCGCACTCGCGCAGATTGGCGCCAGCGAAAGAGGCGCCGGAATAATCGCCGCCCTCAAACTCCGCATCGACGAAATTGGCGCCATCAAAGCGCGCCGATCGCGCATTCACGCGCTCAAGCGACACATCGACCATATTCGCACCGTTCAACCGCGCGCTTTCCAGCGTCACGTTGGAAAGGTCTGCGTCCGAGAAATTCGCGCCGTTCATTTGCGCCGCTGTAAGATCGGCCCCGGTGAGATCGGCGTCGGCGAAGTTCACGCCATCGGCGCGCACGCCGTGCATATGCGCGCCTGAGAATTCAGCGTCGGAGAAATTCGAGCCCGACATATGCGCGTTCGTCAGATCGGCGCCCGAAAATTCGGCTTCGGCGAAATTGGCGCCTGCGAGCATCGCGCCGGTCAGGTCCGCGCCGGAGAAGTCGGCTTCGGCGAAATTGCCCTGAAGGCTGGCGTCATTGAGTTCGGCGCCGGAGAAGTCTGCGCGCGGGAACACGCCGGAGAACGGCGCGCCTTGCAGCGACTGGTTGGAGAAGTCGCAATCTTCGCAAACCCCGCCGAAGCCGACGCGCTGATGCACGTCGCCGGCGATGGCGGCGCCGGCGGCCAGCACGCTGATGGCGGCGGCGCCGAGAAGAAAGCGGCGGAGGGAGCGGTTCAGGGAGGCGTGTCTCATGCCCTGAGATGTAGCGCGGTGCGGGGCGCGCGGCGACTTAAATCGCGGTAAGGCCTTGTTCAGGTAGCCGAAACTTATCCGCAATCCGGAATGGTCAGGCCGGCGGGCAGCAAAGTGCGCTCATCGCCGCACGCGGTGTTGAGCTGAGCCTGCGTCAAATGCTGGGCGTCATTGAGTTCTGCGCCTGCAAAGCTCGCGCCCGATAGCGTGGCGTTGGCGAAATCGGCATAGCCCAGATATGCGCCGATAAAGGCTGCATTGGTCAGATCGGCGCCGGTGAAATTGGCGTGCGTGAAGCGGCCGCCAAAGGCGTTGGCGACGGAGAGGTCTGCGCCCTCGAAATTTGAGCGGTTCATCGTCGACAGGCTGAGATCGGCCTGGCGCAAACGCGCGCCGGCGAAATTGCGGCCTTCAAGGTCATGATACGAGAAATCGGCCTGGAAGAGATTGCAGCTCGGGCAATCCGCGCCGCCGGCCGCGCGCGCGATTTCGCCGGCGTCCTGGCCGAGTGCGGCGTGGGTCGTCGCGATCGCGCCGACAAAACTGATGATGACGGACAGGGTGGTGACGGCGAAAAGGCGTTTCATATCGCGACGGGCTCCCGCTGCAGCGCGCAGTGTCAGTAGAGCTGCAGCAAGCGCCGGGCCGAATAAGGGCGAGCCTGCGGCGTTTGCTTGATGCGGGTGGTTAAGACCCGACCAGCTCTTGGGCGATTAACCAACCCAGGCGCTGATCGGTTCCAAGATTAACGACGCAGCGCTGCGCGCGCGGCTTACGAGCACCCCGTCGTGGTGCCGCAGGTGTCGCATTTCAGGCAGGTGCCGGCGCGCAGGAGCGTGAACGAGCCGCATTCCGGGCAGGGATCGCCGGAATAGCCCTTCATGCGCGCCATGTCGGCGGCGTCGGGTTCAACCACGCGGTCATTCGATACGCTCGACGTCACGCTGCGGGTTTCGCCGGTGCCTGTGTCCTGTTCGACCGTTTCGGCGTCCTCAATCTCGCCCTCGCGCGTGCGCCGGTCCTTGAGACGTGCGACGGCGTCGGCGAGCTGAATGAGATTTTCAGGCGCGCGTCCGCGGCTATAGCCCTTGGAGATGAAGCGCGCGGCCGCACTGTCGGTGTCATCCATCCGGCCCTCGGCGACGCCTTTGCCGAGCCCGTCGAGCGCTGCCGGTTCGACATGGGCGAGGTCGTCGCGATCGAGATAAGACACCGCCAGTTCACGGAAGATATAATCGAGAATGGAGGTCGCATTCTTGATGCGGTCATTGCCCGAGACCGGACCGGAGGGATCGAAGCGCGTGAAGATATATGCGTCGACGAATTCCTCGAGCGGCACGCCATATTGCAGGCCGATGGAGATGGCGATCGCGAAATTATTCATCAGCGAGCGGAAGGCTGCGCCTTCTTTGTGCATATCGATGAACACTTCGCCGAGTTCGCCGTCGTCAAACTCGCCCGTGTGCAGATAGACTTTGTGGCCGCCGACAATGGCCTTCTGGATATAGCCTTTGCGCCGATCGGGAAGGCGGCGGCGCGAGGCGGGCTCGACCACGACCTTTTCAACCACTTTTTCGACCACGCGACGGGCGGCTTCGACGGCGGGACGCGGCGCTGCGCGCTCTTCCGCCTCGTCCTCTTCCTCGGCCTGTTCGTCATAAAGCGCGCCGGAAAGCGGCTGGGATAACTTAGAGCCGTCGCGATAAAGCGCCACTGCTTTCAGGCCTGCGCGCCAGGCGTGGAAATAGGTTTCCTCGCAGTCCTCGATCGCAGCGGTGCGGGGCATGTTGACGGTTTTTGAGATGGCGCCGGAGACGAAGGGCTGAACGGCCGCCATCATTTCGAGATGCGCCTCAACCGAGAGCGCGCGTTCGCCGATGCGTCCGCACGGCGTGGCGCAATCGAAAATCGGCAGATGCTCCGTCTTCAGATGAGGCGCGCCCTCAAGCGTCATGGCCCCGCAGCAATAGATATTGGCGGCCTCGACCTGAGCGTTTGTGAAGCCCATCGCCGCGAGCAGATCGAAACCGGGTTCCGCCATTGCGGCTTCACTCTGGCCCAGCACGTCGCGGCAAAAGCCTTCGCCCAACGTCCAACGATTGAACGCGAAGCGAATGTCGAAGGCGTCCTTCACAGCGTCTTCGATCAGACCGAGTTCGTGATCGGTGAAGCCCTTGGCGCGCAAGGCGTCGTGATTGACATGCGGCGCGCCGGAAAGCGTCGCGCGACCAACGGCGTAAGCCTCGATATCGGCGATCTGGCCGGCCTCGTAACCCAGCCGGCGCAGCGCCTTAGGCACGGCGCGGTTGATGATTTTGAAATAGCCGCCGCCGGCGAGCTTTTTGAATTTCACCAGAGCGAAATCGGGCTCAACGCCGGTCGTGTCGCAATCCATGACCAGACCGATCGTGCCCGTGGGCGCGATGCAGCTGGCTTGGGCGTTGCGCAGCCCGTGCGCTTCAGCCTCTTCGAGCAGCGCCTGCCAGGCGTCGCCCGCGCGTTCAGCAAGGCCCGGGAACGGACAATCGGGCGGATTGATCGCGCGCGGCGCGATGTCGAGGCCTTCATATTCCTCGGGGTCTTCGACACCGTAAGCGGCGCGCGCGTGATTGCGCATGACGCGCATGGCGTGCGCGGAATTGCGCTTATAAGCCGGAAACGGTCCGAGCGTGGCCGCCATCTCGGCGGAGGCGCGATAAGCGGTCGCGGTCATCAGCGCGCTGATGGCGCCGGCGGCGGCGCGCGCTTCATAGCTGTCATAGGGGATCGCGCTGGCCATTAGGAGCCCGCCGAGATTGGCGTAGCCGAGGCCGAGCGTGCGATAGGCCCAGCTGCGCTGTGCAATGTCTGCAGACGGATATTGCGCCATGGCGACGGAAATCTCGAGCACGACCGTCCAGAGCCGGCAGGCATGCGCGAAGCTGTCGGCGTCAAAGCCGCCGTCATCCTGCAGATAGGCGGCGAGATTGACTGAAGCGAGATTGCAGGCCGTGTCATCCAGGAACATATATTCCGAGCACGGATTGGAGCCGCGAATTTCACCGTCCGCCGCACAGGTGTTCCAGGCGTTGATCGTGTCGTGGAACTGCACGCCGGGATCGGCGCAGGACCAGGCCGCCTTGCCGATGCGCGACCAGAGCCCGCGCGCGCGGATGGTCTTGGCTGCGAGGCCGTCGGTGCGGCGCACGAGCTGCCAGTCGGCGTCTTCTTCCACCGCGCGCAAAAAGGCGTCTGAGACGCGCACGGAATTGTTGGAGTTCTGCCCGGCGACGGTGGCGTAAGCCTCGCCGTCCCAGTCGACATTGAACTCCTCGAGCGCAAGGTCGGTCTCGCCCTGGCGCGCCATGGCGATGGCGCGGGCGATTGCGCCGTCGGGCACGCCGTCGCGGCGGGCGGCCTTGATTTCGCGGGAAAGCGCGGCGTTGCGCTTGGGATCGAAACAATCCTCGTCCGCACCGTCGCAATTGGCGCAGGCGCGCACGATGGCGTCGAGCCGGCGTTTCATCACACGCGAGCCGGCGGCCAGGGCGGCGGCCTTGTTTTCCTCGCGCATTTTCCAGTCGACGAAGTTTTCAATGTCTGGGTGGTCGATATCGACGATGACCATCTTGGCCGCGCGCCGCGTCGTGCCGCCCGATTTCACTGCGCCAGCCGCGCGATCGCCGATCTTGAGGAAGCTCAACAGACCAGATGAGGCGCCGCCGCCGGACAAAGCCTCGTCGGCCCCGCGCAGCGTCGAGAAATTCGTGCCCGTGCCGGAGCCGTATTTGAACAGGCGCGCCTCGCGCACCCAGAGATCCATGATCCCGCCCTCATTGATGAGGTCGTCGCGCACGCTCTGTATGAAGCAGGCATGCGGCTGCGGGCGTTCATACGCGGAACTCGACGCCACCGGTTCGCCGGTCTTGGCGTCGGGATAGAAATGGCCCTGCGCCGGTCCGTCTATGCCATAGGCCCAGTGCAGGCCCGTGTTGAACCATTGCGGGCTGTTGGGCGCGCCGCGCTGGGAGGCGAGCAAGAAGCGCAGCTCGTCATAGAAAATCTGCGCATCGCTTTCGGCGTCGAATACGCCTTCGCGCCATCCCCAATAGGTCCAGGCGCCGGCCATGCGGTCAAACACCTGCTTGGCGGAGCTTTCCCCGCCTTTGCTTGCGCCCTGCGTCGGCTGGGAACGGCGCAGCCAGTCCGGCACGCCGTCTTCGTCGACCGGGGAGACCTCGTCGGGCACGCCGGCCTTGCGGAAATATTTCTGCGCGAGCACGTCGACCGCGACCTGGCTCCAGCCGTCGGGAACCTCGATGTCGGGCGCGCTGAAAATAACCGCGCCGTCGGGGCTGCGGATTTCGCTGGAACGCCTGGAGAAGGGCACCGTTTCATACGGATCGCGGCCTTCAACGGTGTGACGGCGTTCAAAATGCATGTGACGCTCCCCTCGCAAACCGCAAAAATTGCGCGATTCGCGGACATTTGGCGGCGGCTGCGCCGGCTTCACGGGCGCAGCATTCATTCCTCAATATATGGCGTCTGACGCCCGATATTCCAGCGCCTGCCTACCATATGTCGCGGCAAGGCGAATATGGAACATACCGCGAACATGCAATAAGCATGGCGGCCGCGTCAATCCGTCCCGGCGCTGCTTTCTTGGGATAAAGACGCGCGCGCCCAGCTAAGCGAAGGCGGTGGCCGCTTTGTCGACGCCGATGAGGATGAGCGCGAACACGAAGCCGCCGACAACCCGCAGACCAAAGCGGATCTCGGGCCGGTCGCGATGGCGGAAGCCGTAATAGATCCAATAAAGCCCGTAAGCGCACAGCCCGCCGAAAATCGTTGCGACGCCGGCCCGCCCGCCCGCGCCATAGGGCGAAACCGATACGGCCGCCGCGATGGCGAAGGCGGCGAGGCCGAAAAACAGGCCGCGCCGCGCATAAGCGATGATCGGCTTGCGGTAGGGCTGGGCGAAGCCGAACGCGACGCTTGCGATCGAATAGGAGATGACGAAGCCTGCGAATATGAAGGCGACGAACTGTGCGGCGGTCAGGCCTTGCACCCACCATGGCGCGTTGGGGCGGGTCAGGCCGGCGATGACGCTCGCGGCCAGCACCATCAAGACGCTGACCATCACGAACACGACCGCGGTCTGGCGCTTGTTATCGCCCCACAGCGTGCGCGCATTCGCGGACACGAAAATCGCAGCGAGCACGAAGAGCGGACGCCAATGCGGGTGAATTTCGAGGTCCAGCCCGAAGAGATCTGCGAAGAGCCGCGCTATGCCGCGCACGATCGGCGCAACGACCACCGCCATCGCCGCCAAAAGCTGATTATAGCTGTCGATCAGCCATTGCAGCGCATCGCTGAGGGTGAGGCCATCCGACAAGGTCTGCGCCAGCGTGACGACGGACGGCGCGCCGACCAGCGCGACGAACAGCCATGACACAAAGCCCAGATCACGCAGCGCGCCGAAAAAGGTGACCGGCCGGTCCGCCTCGCGCGCCGGCGCCGCGTCATCCTGACTCATTTCACACCCCTCATCACGCAACGCGTCATTGGCCTCTCACGGCGTCGTTCTAGCCGATCCAGCGCGTCCGCCCCAACCCGATAGCGCCTTATCGCGCAATCCAATGGCGTTTGCATGACGCAGCGCCAGCAGTCAGGGTGCGCAGCTGCAACCGCCGCCAAATAATACAGTATACGGATTGTAAAATGACGTTGAGTGATGCGCTCGAAAATTTGCGTGCAGAGGTCTCGCAAAGAGAGGTCGCGGCGCTGTCGAGCGAATACTACCTCGAAGCGCATAACCGCTTTGAAAGCGTCAGCGCGCAGCAGGGCCTGCTCAGGGCGTTCCTCCTTGAGGAGATCGCGGCGTTGGTCACGCGCAAAGGTCGCGCAGTCAGCCTGTTGAGCGCAGGCTGCGGCGGCGGCCAGCTCGACGCAGCGCTGATCGACGCGCTCGGCGAGAAACTGGCGTCTTATACCGGCATTGACGTGAATGCGGCCGAACTCGCCCGTCTAGAGGAGATGCTGGCGGGGCGGCGAAATGCGGTGGTCGAGCTGGCCGATATTCTGACCTACGCGCCGGGCGCGCCCTTCGACGCGGTCATATCAATTCATGTCGCGTATTACGTGGAAAACAAGGCGCATTATCTTGCGCGTCTTCGCGATTTCACGGCCGAAGGCGGCGTCGCCGTCATCGCCCTCGCGCCGTTTTCGCCAATGAATGAAATCGCGTCAGTGTTCTGGTCGCGTCAGGGCGTTGAGGACTTCTTCGCAGACGATTTTGCAGGCCTGCTCGCGCAAGCCGGCGTGGCGGCGCGCCGTTCGCGCATCGAAGCGTCTATTCCGCTCTCTTATTATCTGGGCGAAGACGCCGATCAGGCCGTGATCGATTTCACGGTTCAAGCAGCGCTCGGCGATGCAGAGCCGCCATTGCGTGCTGCGCTCGAGGATACGTTTCGCGCCGCCGCCATTGCGGCGGACGGCGAACCGGCGCTTTCGCATCCGGTTGATGTTTTCGTGCTGGAAGCGGGCTGAGGGGCATGCGGGCGTGGGGTTGATGGTTGAAGTGGACGGGGCTCGCGGGCGCCGATATCGTCCGGCGCAATCACGGGATCACGACCATGCTGCGCTTCATTAATCGTCTCTTCGCCTGGTGGAATGGCGCCACGCTCGGAACGCTCTGGGATCTGACCTGGCGCGGCGCGCGCCGCATCGGCGAGGACGAATTCGGCAACCGCTATTACGAAGACCGCCGCGTGTCGCTGGAAGGCCGCCGGCGGCGCTATGTCGTTTATAACGGCTATGCCGACGCCTCGCGCGTGCCGTCGGACTGGCATGGCTGGCTGCACCACACTTTTGCAGAGCCGCCCGGCGTCAGCGCCGAGGACGGCGCCTTGATGATGCCGCGCCGCCCCTGGGAGAAAACCCACGCGCCGAACCTGACTGGGACGGTGCACGCTTATCGGCCGAAGGGCAGTCTGGCGCGCGGCGGCGAGCGCGCTGCGGCGACGGGCGATTATGAGCCGTGGACGCCGGGCGCGGACTCGAATTGATGCGCGGCCAGCTCGCCGAAACCGTCGCCGGCTTCGTCGTCATCGCCATCGCAGCGGCGTTTTTGATCTATTCGCTCGGCCTGTCGGAAGGCGGCGGCGGCTCGGGATATGAGCTGCGCGCGCGCTTTCCCGCCGTGGACGGCCTGCGCGTGGGCACGGATGTGCGTTTGTCGGGCGTGCGCGTCGGCTCCGTCACCGAGATCGAGCTCGATCCGCAGACTTTTGAAGCGCAGGTGAGATTGAGCCTGCGCGACGACGTCTCATTGCCGACAGATTCCAGCTTATCCTTCCGCAATGAAGGCCTGCTCGGCGGACTCTATCTGTCGATCGAGCCGGGCGGAGATATTGAGAACCTTGCCGCGGGCGATGAGTTCATGTTCGTGCAGGGCCCCATCGACGTCGTGCGCGTGCTGATGCAGCTCGTGGGCAATTCGACCGACGGCTGACGCGATGATGCGGAGATCGGAAATGTTCGCCAGAACCATGCTCGGCGTCAGCGCCGCAGCGCTCATCGGCTGGAGCGCGCTCGCCCAATTGACGGACGAGCCCGACGCGGATGCGCCGGAAGCAGCCGCTGCGGACGCCGCCGAAGGCGCGATGGAGGACAGCGATCCGTTCGGCATCGATGCGTTTGAGGACGCAGGCCCGACTTCTGCGCCGGGCGATTACGCCGTCCTGCGCGGTCTCGACAAGGTGACGGCGACGACGCGCGACTTCACAGCGCGCATCGGCGAGGAAGTGACCTTCGGGTCGCTCACGATCCAGGTGCATTATTGCCGCCGGCGTCCGCCCGAAGAACCGCCTGAGACTTTCGTCGCGCTCGACATCTATGACCGCGTCGCGGAGGGCGTGGCCGCCACTGGCGGCGCGGATGCGCGCCGCGAACAGATTTTCTCAGGCTGGATGTTCGCCTCCGATCCCGCACTCAATCCGCTGGAACACCCCGTCTTCGACGTCTGGCCCATAGGGTGCCGGGGCGATGACGAGCCGCCGCCTGAAAATATCGCGCGCCGCGAGGTCAACACCGAAGACCTCGGCGATGATGCGCCGATCGAACCGCCGACGGGCGAATAATCCTGGTTCAGACGGTTGGCTGAGCGGTTCTAGTCCGCCTGAGCCTCTTTGATGAGCGCGAGCGCTTCAGCCCCGCTCATCGCCGCTCCCGCCGCGAAGAAGTCCGCGCGCCGCGACAGCGCGTCGTCGAGCTTGGCGTGATAGTCCGCGCGTCCGATTTCAACGGCGCCGAACTGGCGCAGATGCTGGGTGATGAATTGCGCGTCCAGCAGCTTGAAGCCGCCTTTTATCAGGCGGGCGACGAGATGGACGAGCGCAACCTTTGAGCTGTCGCGCGCGATCGAGAACATGCTCTCGCCGAAAAACGCAGCCCCCAGACGCACGCCGTAAAGTCCGCCGACCAGCGCGCCGTCGCTTGCCCAGACTTCGATGGAATGGGCGTCGCCGCGCTCGTGAAGCTCTGTGTAGAGACTGACAATGCGGTCATTGATCCAGGTGTCCTCGCGGCCCGGCGCAGGCGCTGCGCAAGCGTCCACGACGGCTGGAAAGTCGCGATCGGCGGTGACGCGGAAAACGTCCTGGCGGACCGTGCGGGCGAGACGTTTGGCGATGTGGAACTTGTCGAGCGGCAGGACGCCGCGTTCATCCGGGTCGAGCAGAAAGATGCGCGGGTCCCCGCGCGAGTCCGCCATGGGGAAGACGCCGCGTTCATAGCAGGCGAGCAATTGCTTGGCGCCGAAGCCTTCTATCTTCGCCTCCTGCGCTGACCGACGCAGGTAGATTTGCGCCGTCAGGCTTGCGCTGCAAGCCACTCTTCAAGCCAGCGAATATGATAATCGCCAGCGCGAAAATCGTCCGATTCCAGGAGGTCGAGGAATAACGGCGTCGTCGTCTTGACGCCGTGAATGACGAGCTCTTCGAGCGAACGGCGCAGCCGCATCAGCGCTTCAGGGCGCGATTTGGCGTGAACGATGAGCTTGCCGATCAGGCTGTCGTAATTGGGCGGGATCGAATAGCCCGCGAAAATCGCGGAATCGAGGCGCACGCCAAGACCGCCGGGCGCATGAAATTCGGTGATATGTCCCGGCGAGGGCGCGAATGTGCGCGGGTCTTCGGCGTTGATGCGGCATTCAATCGCCCAGCCGTCAAACGTCACCTCTTTCTGGGTGAGCGACAATTTCGCGCCATCCGCGATGCGGATCTGCTCTGCGACGAGATCGAGGCCGGTGATCGCTTCGGTGACCGGGTGTTCGACCTGCAGGCGCGTGTTCATCTCGATGAAATAGAATTCACCGTCTTCATACAGAAATTCGATCGTGCCGACGCCGCGATAGCCGAGCTTGGAGATGGCGTCGACGACGGTCTGGCCGATCTCCTTACGCTCTTTCGAGGTGAGCGCGGGCGAGGGCGCTTCTTCGAGCACTTTCTGGTGGCGGCGCTGCAGGGAACAGTCGCGCTCACCCAGATGGATGACATTGCCGTGCGTGTCCGCGACGACCTGAATTTCGATATGACGCGGCCGGCCGAGATATTTCTCGATATAGACGGCGTCATCGCCAAAAGCTGCGCGCGCTTCGGTGCGCGCCGTGGACAGCGCATTGCGCAGATCGCCGGCGGTCTGGGCGACCTTCATGCCGCGTCCGCCGCCGCCAGCGGCCGCTTTGACCAGCACCGGAAAGCCGATTTCCGCGGCGATGCGCGCGGCCTCGTCGTCGTCCTCGATGCCGCCGTCCGATCCCGGAACCACCGGGATGCCGGCCTCGGCGACCGCCTGCTTGGCCGTGATCTTGTCGCCCATCAGGCGGATATGTTCCGGCGTCGGGCCGATAAAGACGAGGTCATGGGCTTCAACGATTTCCGCGAAGCGCGCATTTTCCGACAAAAAGCCGTAGCCCGGATGGATCGCTTGCGCGCCTGTGACCTCGGCGGCGGCGATGATGGCGGGGACATTGAGATAGCTGTCCTTGGCCGCGGGCGGTCCGATGCACACGCTTTCATCGGCCAGGCGCACATGCTTGGCCTGGCTGTCGGCGGTGGAGTGCACGGCCACAGTCTGAATGCCCATTTCGTGACAAGCGCGCAGAATCCGCAGCGCGATCTCGCCTCGGTTGGCGATCAGGATTTTCTCGAACATCGCGGGTCCTGCGGATCAGGAAAGGATGACGAGCGCCTGGCCGAATTCGACCGGTTCGCCGTCTTGCACCAAAATCTCTGCCACCGTGCCAGAGCGCGGCGCCGGGATCGGGTTGAAGGTCTTCATCGCCTCAATCAGCAGCAACGGATCGCCCTCTTTGACGCTCGCGCCGACTTCGATGAAGGCCGGCGTGTCGGGTTCTGGCGAGAGATAGACCGTGCCGACCATCGGCGAGGGCACGGCGCCGGGATGGGCGCGCGCGTCCGCTGCGTTGGAGGGCGCCGGCGTTTCCGGAGCCGCGCTGGACGGCGCCGGGGCGACCGGCGCGCTGGCCGGCGGCGGCGCTGCGACCGGCGAGGCGGCGGCGGTCACGTAGCGCGGCTCGCTCTCCTTGGCCACGCGCATGCGTAGATCGCCGCGCTCGACCTCAATCTCGGTGAGGCCGGTTTCGTTGAGGATCAGCGCAAGCTCACGAACAACTTCGGAATCGATCAGCGCGTCAGGTTTGGCGCGGGGTTTCGGCGTATTCGCCATTAAGCGCTCCTTTGCGCGGCGAGCCGGCACGCGGCCTCCACGCCCAATACATAGCTGAGCGGGCCGAGCCCGCTGACGACCCCATCGGCGACCGGCGTGACCAGCGAGCGGGCGCGAAACGGCTCGCGCGCGGCCGGCTGGGACAGGTGCACTTCGATGACGGGTTGCTCGACCAATTTCAACGCATCATGCAGCGCCACGGAGGTGTGGCCGTATCCGGCGGGGTTGATCACCAGGCCGTCGCAGCGCTCGGCTGCTTCCTGCACCCAGTCGATCAGCTCGCCCTCGCTATTGGTTTGACGAAACTCTATGTCGTAGTTGAACGCCATCGCGCGCTCGGCGCAGCCGGCTCGAACGTCGTCGAGCGTGTCCGTTCCATAGATGGCCGGTTCGCGCAAGCCGAGCTTGTTCAGATTAGGTCCGTTGAGGATGTAAATCGGTCTGGACATGTGTGCTCGAATGAGACTGCGCCGTTGAGACGCCCGGCGAGGCCGCCCAGCGTCGAGAAAGCGCAAGAACGGCGCCGCGCGCAAGCCGTAAGCGAGGCCAAGGAGTGGTGCAATGAACCCTGAGCTGGAGATCGTCGTCAACGGTGAGGCGCGGCGTATCGGCGCCGGGGCGACGATTGCTTCGCTTTTGGCGGAATTGGGCGTGGTCGGGCCGAAAGTCGCCGTCGAGCGCAATCTCGCAATCGCGCCGCGTTCGTCCTGGGATGACGTGCGTCTTCAGACGGGCGACAAGCTTGAGATCGTTGAATTTGTCGGCGGAGGCTGAGAATGGCGCTGGCGCTCCGGCCAAATTGTGAATGCTGTGATCGCGACCTGCCGCCGGATGCGGCTGATGCGATGATCTGCTCATTCGAATGCACGTTTTGCGCGCAATGCGTCGAAACGCACCTTAAAGGTGTTTGCCCGAATTGCGGCGGCGGCTTCAGCCCGCGTCCGATACGGCCGGCGCGACTGCTCGAGCGCTTTCCGCCCAGCGGCGAGCGCGTGCACAAGCCCGAGGGTTGCGCTTGATGATTTCGAAGCGTTATGGCGCCGCTGCAGTGAGGAGTTCTTCTTTATGACGATTGACACGCAAGCGCCCGTCGCCGCAGCTGACCGCGACCCGCTGACCATCGCCGGGCGCGATTTCTCCTCGCGCCTCATCATCGGCACGGGAAAATACGCAGATTACGCACAAAACGCCGCCGCCCTCGAAGCGAGCGGCGCGGAAATCGTCACCGTCGCGATAAGACGGGTCAATCTGTCAGACCCGTCAAAGCCGCGCCTGGTCGATCATATCGATCCGGCAAGCACGCTGTTTCTTCCGAATACTGCGGGATGCTTCACGGGCGAGGACGCGGTGCGCACATTGCGCCTGGCGCGCGAGGCGGGCGGTTGGTCGCTGGTGAAGCTTGAGGTTCTGTCGGACCCGAAACATCTGTATCCGGACATGGCCGAGACGCTGCGCGCCGCCGAGATGCTGATCTCGGACGGTTTCGAGGTGATGGTCTATTGCTCGGATGATCCGGTCTACGCAAAGCGGCTGGAGGAAATCGGCTGCTGCGCCATCATGCCGTTGGGCGCGCCGATCGGTTCGGGACTTGGCGTTCAGAACCCGGTCAATATCCGCCTCATTGTTGAGCAGACGGAAGTTCCCGTGATCGTGGACGCCGGCGTCGGCACGGCGTCCGACGCCGCTGTTGCGATGGAGCTTGGCTGCGACGGGGTGTTGATGAACACCGCCATCGCTGAAGCCAAAGACCCTGTGCGCATGGCGCGGGCGATGAAGCATGCGGTCATTGCGGGCCGCGAGGCTTACCTCGCGGGCCGCATGCCGAAAAAGCGCTACGCTGATCCTTCAAGCCCGCTGGCGGGCCTGATCTGAACGCAGCGCGCCGGGCTTAGCCCGCGTCTGCGTTCGCGCCCTCTTCGATGAGGGCGTCGAGATGTTCGAAGCGCGCGCCGCGCACCGGCTCGCCATTGACGATGAAATAGGGCGTGCCCTCCAGACCGACGGCGTCGGCGGCGTCGAGATTGGCGTCGAGCTGGGCGTGGAGTTCTTCAGCCTCCATGTCCGCGGTCAGACGTTCCATGTCGAGGCCGATCTCTTCAGCGATCGACATGACCACTTCCGGCGTGACGGCGCCGTCATACTCCATCAGCGCGAAATGCAGATCGAGATAACGGTCCTGATTGCGCGCGGCGAGCGCTGCACGGGCGGCGACGCCGGAGCCTTCGCGCGACTGCAGGAAAATCGGCGATTCCACGAACACGAAGCGGACGTCGTCGCCATGGGTTTCGATGGTCTCGCGCACCCAATCGGCCGAGCGCCGGCAGAAGCCGCAATTATAATCGAAGAACTCGACGATGCGGACGGGCGCATCTTCCGGACCGGTCGCAAAATGCGCGGGCGAGGAGAAAATCTGCTCCTGATTTTCCGCAATGGCGGTGCGCAGCGCTTCGGCTTCCTCAATGCGGCGCTGTTCTTCCAGCTCGACGATCGCTTCTTCGATGATGCTCGGATTTTCGAGGATGTAATCGCGCACGATGTCGCGAATTTCCGCGCGCTGCTCTTCGCTCAGCGCTTGGGCCGAGCTTGAGCCGGCGAAGGCCAGTGAACAGGTGAGCGAAAGGGTCAGGGCGGTGAGAACGGCGCGCATCGGCGGCTCCATGCTACGTCGATAACAAAAGGGCGCGCGCCGAAGGCCCGAGCCGGGGTCTTGATCTTACTTAGACAGCAAGGGATGGCGAAGAAAGGGCGCAGCGCGGCTCAGCGGTCACGCTTGCGTCATTTACCCGCCGCGATTGCGCGCGCCTTCTTCGGCCATCGCGCCGTCAATGGTCAAAACGATGTCATTGGCGCGATGCCATTCTGGACTGCCGCGCTGCAATTCGCCACGCGCCTGGGATGCAAACGCGCGCGAGCGGGCCGGGTCGACGTGATAAAAGCGTTCGGCCGAAGCGAGCTGAGCGCGCGGGGTGTCGCCGCGGCGCTCAAAGATTTCGGCGCGCAACGCCCAGGCCCACGTGTTTCCAGGCTCGTCGCGCAACGCGAAGGTGATGTGCTCGTCAGCTTCATCGAGCAATTCATCGTCATCGGCGCGGATCATCGATTGGGCCAGACCGATGCGCAGCAGCGCCGAGTCCGGTTCAAGCTCGACGGCGCGGGCGTAAGGCGGAATCGATTCCTCGACCCGGCCGTTCTCATAAAGGACCTGGCCATGCAGCTCGTGGAAATAGGGATTTTCGGGCTCGCGCTCGATGAGCTGTTCGACGGCCACGATCGATTGCGCCACCGAGCCTGCGCGGAAATGCGCGATCGAGCGCGCATAAAGCGCCGGCGTTGAATCATCGCTTTCGGGATAGCGCACCAGCGTGACGCGCAGCGGCTCGGTGAAGCCGATGATCTTGGCGCGCGCGCGGTCGAGCATGTCGATATGTTCGGGCGTGTCGACGGCGTCGACATGCTCCATCTCCGCCACGCGCACGCGCAGCGCCTCGATCCGCGCTGAGGAGAGCGGGTGGGTGCGGAAATAAGGATCGCGATGTTCGGAAAGCACTTCCTGATACCGGAAACGCTCGAAGAACTCGATCATGCCGCGACCTGACTGGCCGGTGGCCTCTAGATAGTTGGTTCCGGCGACGTCGGCGGAGGATTCTGCGGCTTGCGTATGCTGAAAGAAGCTCAGCATCGCGAATTGCTGCGAACTCGACAAAAGCCCGGCCGCAGCCCCGCCTTCGCCGGCCAGCGCCGCCAGCAGACCCGCCGCCATCGCGAAGATTGCAGGCCCCATCGCGGCGCGCATGCCTTCGCTTTGGCGCACCAGGTGGCCGCCCGTGATATGGCCTGTCTCGTGCGCGAGAACGGCGATGAGCTGATTGGGCGTTTCGGCTTCGATGATCGTGCCGGTGTGCATGAAGATGTTCTGACCGCCGGTCACGAACGCATTAATGCTGCTGTCATTGATGACATAGAGGCTCACATCCTCGGGCTGCAGGCCGCCGGCCTCGAGCACGGGATCAGTGAATTCGCGCAGCATCGCCTCGATTTCCGCATCGCGGATGAAGCTTTGCGCCGCCGCCGGGCGGCTGACGAGAATGGGAAGAAGCAGAATCGCCACGAAAAACGGCGCGGCGCGCAGATTAAACAGCCTCATCAGAGAGGTCCCTATTTGCCGCCCCCGCGTGCGCCAGGATGTTAGCGCAGGCGAGGCCGCGCGCAATGGCGCGGCGCGCCCGTTTGCAGCACGAAAACGCGAGCGCTTCTGATGAAACGCTCGCGCTCGCTGAATTCCGGCGGTTTTCCGCTTAGTTGTTGAGCCAGGTTTTAAACCGGTCCTGCCAGCGCGCGCGGCGCGCTTCGGCATCCGGATCCGGCTCAGACGTGAACGCCGTCGGTTCGGCCGGCGCCAGTTCGCGCGGCTCATCCTCGACTTCGTCGACGGCTTCTGCAGCGACCGGCTCAGGCTCTGGTTCCGGCTGAGGCTCGGGTTCAGGCGCGGGTTCAGGGGCCGCTTCGGCTTGCACCGGTTCGGCCACAGCCGCCGCTGCGTCCTCGGCGGCTTTCTTGGCGGCCGCGCTGCGCCGCGGGCGAGCGCGTCTCTTGGGTTTTTCCGCGGGCGGTTCTTCAACCGGCGCTGCAGCGGTCTCGTCCTCGGAGGTCTCCGCCGTCTCGGCTTCAGCCGCTACCGGCGCAGGGGCATCCTCCTCGGCGGGCTCAGAGGCCTCCGCCTCGGACACCGCTTCGCTTTCCGATTCCGGATCAACGACGCGCATGCCTTCCGGCTCAGCCTCATTGCGTGCGCCCGAACGACGGCCGCGCCCACCGCGCC
>JAUIEH010000389.1 GCA_030428405.1 Alphaproteobacteria bacterium | reverse complement strand
CTGGCCTTCGAAGAAGAGTCCGTCGGCCGATTAATGCAGCGCGAATTCGTCGCTGCGCCGGAGTTCTGGACGGTCGGCGACGCCATCGACCATATGCGCGCCGCCGGCGAAGACGTGCTGCCGGAAATCTTTTTCGAGATTTACGTCGTCGATCCAGCTGTGCGCCCGGTCGGGGCGGTGTCGCTTTCGACGCTGATGCGCGAGGCGCGCGATCGTCGGCTCGCCGACATCATGACGCCGCCGCAAGTGCGCATCACGCCTGAAATGGACCAGGAAGACGCCGCCCACGCCTTCCGGAAATATAATCTCGCCCAGGCCCCGGTAGTGGATGATTCCGGCCGGCTGAAAGGCATGCTGACCGTCGATGACGTCGTCGACGTCATGCATGAGGAAAGCGAAGAAGACATGCTCGCGCTCGCCGGCGTCAGCGAGGGCGGGGTGGCCGCGACCGCCATCGATCAGGTGCGCGCGCGCGCGCCATGGCTTGTGATTAATCTCTGTACGGCAATTGCGGCGTCGCTGGTGATTTCATTCTTCGGCGCCTCGATCGAACAACTGGTCGCGCTCGCCATCCTTATGCCGATCGTTTCAGCGCTCGGCGGCAGCGCGGGCACGCAGACGCTCGCCGTCGTCATTCGCGCCATCGCCGCGCGCGAGCTCACCTCGGCCAATACGCGGCGCACGATTTTGCGCGAGGCGGCGGCGGCGACCATGAACGGGCTCATCTTCGCAGCGCTGCTGGCGCTGGTGGCGGGCGTGTGGTTCCGCGATCCAGGCCTTGCCGGCGTCATCGCTTTCGCCATGACCTTGACCTTCATCTGGGGCGGGCTGATGGGCATTTTGGTGCCGCTGACTTTGCGCCGGCTCGGCGCGGACCCGGCGGTGGCCTCGTCCGTCTTCGTCACAGCCACGACCGATATGGTCGGGTTTTTCCTGTTTCTGGGACTGGCCAGCATGTTGTTGCTTTAACCGCGTCCGGGCGCAGGCGTGGTGCGCGCATTTTCACGCGCGCCAAGTTTAATTTCACTCAAAAGCATAACAAAAATAATCTGATAGGTGCGTGGCGCGCCTTTGGCTGAGCGTTTCCGTTTCTCTGGAAATTCCCCTCGGCGTTGTTCTTGCTCGTCTCAATACGCCGCTATTTGCGATGTATCTTTGCGGGACGAAAATGACGCCTCGTTTGAAAATCTCGAAGCCCGGCCTTGATTTCATCAAGGCGCATGAAGGCTACCGCCGCACCGCCGCCGAATTGCCGGACGGGCGCTGGGTCATCGGTTATTCCCACACCCAGACCGCGCGCCAAGGCGTGAGCGTCTCGCCCGAGGACGCCGAGGCGCTGCTCATGCACGACCTCAAGCCGGTCGAAGAAGCGGTCAACGATCTTGTGTTCGCGCCTTTGACGCAGAACCAGTTCGACGCGCTTGTCTCGCTCGCCTTCAATATCGGCGTTCGCCAGTTCCGCCTTTCCGGCATTGTCCGGCACATCAATGAGGGCCGCCCTCTGGATGCGGCGAGCTGTTTTGATGTCTGGCGGCGCGTTGAGATTGACCGCAAGCCGGTGGTCGTTGATGCGCTCGTGCGTCGGCGGGCCAGCGAAAAGGCCATGTTCCTGACGCCGAAGACCGGCCCGATCGCTGCGCCGACGGCGGAAGCGCCCGTGCTTGCCGATCCCGACGCCGTCTATGTCGCGCCGATGGAAACGGCGGTCGCCGCCAAGGTCGACCTCAACGGAACCAAAGCCGGCGTGCGCGGCGCCGTTCGTCGCGAGAAAAAAGACGCAACCCAGGCCCAGGCCGCCGCCGATGCGGTGGTCGAGCGCCTGAACCAGCTGCTCCCGGCGTCGGATAAAGACGACGATGCGCGCGCGAGCCTGCGTTCGCGCGACTATGCTGGCGGGCGCGAAAGCGCTTTCACGGCGAGCCGGCCTCCGGTCTCGGAAATTGAAGCGCCGCCGCCGGCATTCGATCCCGAAGAAGACATCGAGCCCAGCTTCGAAGCGCCGCGTCCCGAACCCTGGGACGGCGATGTCAGCGTCGAAGCGCCGTTGCGCGCGGGCTCGTCGGATCAGAGCTTTTTGCGCCCCTGGACGCTGGGTGCGGCCGGTTTCGCGGTGATGATGGTGAGCGTTTACGGCATCGCCGCCAACGCCTCGCTGGTCGAGCCGAGCATGTGGCGGGGTTTGTCCTTCGCGGGACTGATCTTCGGCGCGCTGTCGGTGTTCAGCTCGGTGTTCCTGGCGCTGCGCCGCGCAGGCCGTCTCATCGACGAGTAATTCGTCCGCACATGCTTGCGCGTTCGGCCGGGGCGTGGTGACTTCCCGCCATGATCCCGAACGCTTATCCCACGCTGAATTTCAATCTTGGCGACGACGCGGCGATGATCCGCGACAGCGTCGCCTCCTTCGCATCCAAAGAGATTGCGCCGCGCGCCGCGGAGATTGACCGCGACAACGCCTTTCCGCGCGATCTCTGGCCCGCCATGGGCGAGCTTGGCCTGCACGGCATCACCGTGCCGGAGGAGGATGGCGGAACCGGGCTTGGCTATACCGAGCACGTCGTCGCGATGGAGGAGGTGAGCAGGGCCTCGGCCTCTGTCGGTTTGTCCTATGGCGCGCACTCCAATCTCTGCATCAATCAGCTGCGCCGCTGGGGCGATGACGAGCAGAAGAAGCGCTATCTGCCCAAGCTGATTTCCGGCGAGCATCTTGGCTCGCTCGCCATGTCCGAGCCCGGCGCCGGTTCCGATGTCGTCAGCATGCGTCTGAAAGCCGAAAAGAAGGGCGACCGTTACGTCCTCAACGGCAACAAGATGTGGATCACCAACGCGCCCACCGCTGACACGCTCATCGTCTACGTCAAGACCGAGCCCGACGCCGGCTCGCGCGGCATCACGGCCTTTCTGATCGAGAAGGGCTTTGAGGGTTTTTCCGTCGCTCAGAAGCTCGACAAGCTCGGCATGCGCGGCTCGGACACTGCGGAACTGGTCTTCCAGGACTGCGAAGTGCCTGAGGAAAACATCATGGGCCCGCTCAATGAGGGCGTGGGCGTATTGATGTCGGGGCTGGACTATGAGCGCGCGGTGTTGTCCGCCGGCCCGCTCGGCATCATGCAGGCCTGCCTCGATGAGGTCCTGCCTTACGTCCATGAGCGCAAGCAGTTCGGCAAGTCGATCGGCGAATTTCAGCTCATGCAGGGCAAGATCGCGGACATGTATGTGACGCTGTCGACGGCGCGCGCTTATGTCTATG
>JAUIEH010000388.1 GCA_030428405.1 Alphaproteobacteria bacterium | reverse complement strand
ATAGCCGCCTTGGTCGCGCGGCGTCAGGCTGAGTTCGCCCGTCATGACGCAGCCTTGCGAAAAATAGGGATCGACCTGAAACGACCAGCCGCCGCTGATGTCGGCTGGGGCGCCGCCGGCGGGCGGTTCGTCCTGGGCGACGACCGGCGCCGCGGCGAGCGCGCAGGCCGCCAGCGTAAGGACAGTGCGCAAACTCACAATACGACGACGTCGCGTTGCGGCGCTTTGACGTCGAACTGCGCAGGTGCTGCGGCTGGCGGCAGGTCGAGCATGCGCTGCATGGCGGCGCGAGCGCGCTCGGCGATACCCGGGTCCACCTCGACTTCGTGGCGGTTGTGCAGAAGAGCTTCGTAAACGCCCGCAAGCGTGATCCGCTTCATATGCGGGCAGAGATTGCACGGCCGAATGAAATCGACGCCGGGATTTTCGACAGCGACATTATCCGACATCGAACATTCGGTGATGAGCACGACTTTCTTGGCGCCGCTTTCCTTGGCGTAGTTCGCCATCGCGGATGTCGAGCCGGCGAAGTCGGCTTCCGCCAGAACGTCCGGCGGACATTCCGGATGCGCCAGAACGGACACGCCCGGATTGGCGTCGCGCAATTCGCGAATGTCCTCGGCGGAGAAGCGCTCATGGACCTCACAGCGGCCATGCCAGGTGATGATCCGGATCGGCGTCTGCGAGGCGACATTGCGCGCCAGGAACTCATCCGGCAGCAGAATGACCGTATCCGACCCCCATTCCTGTGCGGCCCATTCCACGACCTGGCGAGCGTTTGAGGACGTGCAGGTGACGTCGCTTTCCGCCTTCACCTCGGCGGAGGTGTTGACATAGGTGACGACCGGCGCGCCGGGATATCGCTCTTTGATAAGACGAATATCCGCAGCCGTGATCGAAGCGGCCAGCGAACAGCCGGCCTCCAGATCCGGAATGAGGACGGTTTTTTCCGGCGATAAGATCTTGGCGGTTTCGGCCATGAAGTGGACGCCCGCCTGAACGATCAGGTCGGCGTCCGTGCGCGCGGCCTCGCGCGCCAGCGCCAGGCTGTCGCCCATGAAATCGCCGATGCAGTGGAAGATCTCCGGCGTCATGTAGTTATGCGCCAGTATGACGGCGTTCTTTTCCGCCTTCAGGCGGTTGATGGCGTCGATGAACGGCGCGTGGCGCGGCCATTCTTCAGCCGGAATGACGGACTTTACGCGCTCATAGGCGGCGCGCGTGCGCGCAGCCACGCCGTCGTCATAGCTCAGGCCAAAGGCCTCAGGCGTTGTGTTCGAAGGCGAGCGCGGGCGCACGACGGCGTCGTTCAGCGCATTCATCCCGTCCATACAGTCCTCCTTGAGCCAGCCTGACCGGCTCATTTATGCTCACTTTGAGCATTATCTGGGCGCGCAAATAGTCGACACAAGGCCGACCGCACGCTTTTGCTTAATTTGAGCATAAAGGATTGAGAGGTGCGCGTGCAAGGCGAAGTTTGGAAAATTTTCTCGCTCGACATGCGGCGTTCGTCAGGTTTCTGCCCGTTGGTGCGGTTTCGCCTGTCAGTCAAAGGGAATTCTGACCAGATCATGACGGGAAATTCACGGACCCGTTGCGCTGACGTAATCCGCAGCGCGCCAGCGTTGACGTCATAACAACGCATATCGCCTGCAGCGGAAAATCTGCGCAGGTTTCGGTCGGTCGAGAGGGGACATGTCGGGGCGATCCCAAATCAAAGCGCATCGCCGCCCATCCCGGCGGCGGGCGTTGTGTGTTCATGCGCGACTTGCGCCATGAACGCGATGTCGCTCGCACCTGAGCTTGCCCGCATTGTGGGCGGCGCGGGCTGGTTTCCAGATCAGTTCGATGCCCGCCAGGTCCGCTATCTGGAAGCCTCGCGCGAGCAGCTCGCGCAGGCGACATTTCTCGATCATCGGTTTACGGGGCAATTCAAGTCGATCGCCGCGCCGACGCCGGACGTGCGCGCAATGCTGGCGCGACTGCCCAAGCCGCAGGCGCCGGCGATTATTTTCCATACGGCGTTTTGCGCGTCCACGCTGCTGGCGCGCGCGCTTGATGTTCCCGGCCGCGTGCGTGCACTGAAAGAGCCCTATCTGCTCGTGCGAGCGGCTGAAGCGTTTCGACGCGACGGTGGGGCGGATCTTGTATTGGCGTCGCGCCTGCTCTCTCAGGCCTGCGGGGAGGAGCGCGCGCTCGCCAAGCCGAGCAACGCAACGAACATGCTCGCGCCGCAGCTCATGTCCGCTGCGCCTCAATCGCGCGCGCTGATCCTGCATAGCGACCTGCGGTCATTTCTGGTGGCGGTGCTGACGGCGCGCGAGGACCGCAAAACATTCGTGCGCCGATTGTTCCAGATGTTCGGCGAGAATCACCCCTTCGTTCGCCAGCTCGACCAGTGCGATTTGCTGCTCCTGCCGGACATCAAGATGGCGGCCTTCGCTTGGCGTCTGCAGGTCGAGCCCTTATTCGCCGCGCTCAACTCCGCGCCCGAGCGTGCAGCCAGCTTGAACATGCGTGCACTCAGCGCGCGGCCTGCTGAAACGCTTAGCGCGGTTGCGCAGTGGCTGGAGCTCGGTCTCGAAGACGTCGATTTCGCCGCCGTCGCCGCCGGACCGGTATTTGCTGGTCACGCCAAGAATGTCGGCCATCGCTACGACGCCGATGCGCAGCATGCTGAACGCCGTCGCATCGAAGAAATGTTCGCCTGGGAGCTGGATGCGGCCTGCGCCTGGGCGGCTGAAAAGCTGCCATTTGGCGGCGGCGATGACGGCCGTTTCCCAAATCCGCTTGCGGTTTGAACGACTTGCGCGACGCGCGTCGCCGTTCCGGCCTAGTTTTCCTTCAGGCGCGGCGAGGCCACGCCCAGCGCTGCGCGTTCGCGCAGGCTCTCGCGGCGAAAGCGATAAAGTTCTGCGGGCCGGCCGCCGGTCGCGGTCTCCATCTTGCCGGTGCCCTCGACGAGCTTAGAGGCGCTCAGTGCGCGGCGGAAATTCTGCTTGTGCAGGTTCAGCCCCATGATCGCTTCAGCGGTCGTTTGCAGGCTTGAAAGCGTGAAGGTCTCAGGCATCAGCTCGAAAATGACCGGCCGGTATTTAATCTTGGCGCGCAGGCGCTGAATCGCGGTTGCAAGAATGCGCCGGTGATCGGAGGCCATTGGCTCGCCAAGGCCGTCAATCGCAGCGCCGGACTCAAGCGGCGGCGGCGCTGCGCCTTGCGCGCGCAACCGGTCTTGCGCGGCCTCCGGCGCAAGGTCGGCCT
>JAUIEH010000387.1 GCA_030428405.1 Alphaproteobacteria bacterium | reverse complement strand
CCGACCAATGCCGGAGGCGAAATTCCTCGACCGTCTGCGTTCGGAACGCGACGCCTATCGCGCCGAAGCTGCGCATCAGGACGAGACGCCGCGCATCGGCAAGGCCTCTTGATCGGCCGCCGCGCGCAGTGCACCTCCTAGGCCATGAGCAATTCAACGAGCTATGCGCCGAACGGCGCTGGACCCGGCTGGCGCGGCACGACGATTTTATGCGTGCGCAAGGACGGCAAATTCGCGATCGGCGGCGACGGCCAGGTCTCCATTGGCGACACGGTCGTGAAGGGCAATGCGCGCAAGGTGCGCCGTCTTTATAACGATCAGGTGGTTGCAGGCTTCGCGGGCGCGACGGCGGACGCGCTAAGCCTGTTTGAACGCCTCGAAGCCAAGCTTGAACAACATAGCGGGCGGCTTGCGCGCTCCTGCGTCGAGCTCGCCAAGGACTGGCGGACCGACCGTAATCTGCGCCGGCTCGAAGCCATGCTGATTGTCGGCGACGCCGAGGACACATTTCTGATCACCGGCGCGGGCGACGTGCTTGAACCCGAGAACGGCGTCGCCGCCATTGGCTCGGGCGGCAATTTTGCGCTGTCGGCGGCGCGCGCGCTGCTGGACTATGAGACAGACGCCGAGACCATCGTGCGTAAGGCTATGGCCATTGCGGCGGAAATCTGCGTCTACACGAATAACGCGCTGACCGTTGAAGTTATTGAAAGTTAAATTCTTTTTTATCAAGCACGGCTGAACCGCCGGCCTTTCGGCAAGAATATTCCGTCGTGCTCCGCGTCCAATTTCCATGCGGCGCGCATCCTTCCCTGCGATCGACAGAAAATAATTCGGTCTCAAGGCTTTATCGTAATTCGATAATCAGATATATCGATTTACATTAAGTCGCGAGACGATCCAGTTCGGGAGGACCTGAATGATTACGAGCGCTGAGCTAAGCGCCGCCGTTCGCGAGGGCATTATTTCGTCGGAACAAGCCGACGCGCTTCAGGGTTTCGTCGCGCGACCGGACGGCAACGGACGACCGTCTGGCGAAGAAGACCTCCGCTTCATCCGCAATTTCCACGACATCTTCCTGTCCGTCGGCATCGCCATTTTCGGCATTGGCCTGGCGATGGCGGTCAGTCTGTTTTCCGACGGCGACGCCGGCGTGCGCCTGGCGATCAGCGGCTTTGTGTGTTCGGCCGTGATGTGGGGCATGGCGGAGTTTTTCGCGCGTCGCCGCCGCTTGTTCCTGCCGGCGATCACGCTCTCCATCGGCTTTGTGCTGTTCTTCGTCCTCGGCGTCGGCGCCCTGCTCGCCCAGGAGTCGTTCGGCAACCTGCATATCGAAGAAGCCAGCGACGTCACCGGCGAATTTGCACGCTTCTGGATGATCACCGCCGGCTCTGGCGTTTTAGCGTCCGCAGCCTTTGTCGCGCGCTTCCGCCTTCCGTTCGCCTGGGGGCTGGCGGCGGTCTGGACCAGCCTCTTCGCCTTCGCAGCGATCGCCTATGTTTCGCCTCAGGCCGTCATCGATTTCTTCGGCCCGATCGTGCTCACCACCGGTTTGGGCGCGTTCTTCGCCGCCATCGCCTTCGACATGCGCGATCCGGAGCGCCGGACCATCGCCTCCGACAGCGCGTTCTGGCTGCATCTCGCAGCCGCGCCGCAGATCCTGTTCGGCTTGCTGACGACGGTGTTCGGCTTTGGCGGTTGGGGCGAAGACCCGCAGACCGCCGCGCTGACGCTCGCCATTGTCGCCATTCTCGGCCTGATCGGCCTGGCGATTAACCGCCGCGCGCTTCTGGTCTCCGCTCTGTCGACCGTCGGTCTGGCCATCGCGGTCCTGGTGCGCAGCGCCGATCTCGACGGCGGCGTGACGGCGGCGGTGACGCTGATCGTTCTTGGCGGCGGCGTGGTGCTGCTCGGCGCCGGCTGGCACGCCGCACGGCGCGCCATCCTCGCGCCCTTGCCCAAGACGGGACCCCTGTCGCGTCTCTTCCCGCCGGAAAACGCTCCCGTCGGCTAGCGAAGGTTCAGCTCGAGGCCGCTTTGTCGGCCTCGAGCGTTCCCTCGGGCGCAAAGATCATCGCTTCATCGCGAAACGCCTTGAATTCCAAGGCATTACCGGACGGGTCACGCACGAACAGCGTGGCCTGTTCGCCTGTTTTGCCGGCGAAACGGATATAGGGCTCGATGATGAAATTGGCCTGCGCTTCGCGAAAGCGCTCCGCGAGGCTCTCCCAATCCGTCCACGACAGGATCAGCCCGAAATGGCTGGCCGGCACGGCGTGACCATCGACATCGTTTTGTGAGGCTGGCGCGCAATCGTCAGGCGCAAGATGGGCGACAATCTGATGGCCGTGGAGATCAAAATCGACCCAATGCGGGCTGCAGCGCCCTTCCGGACAGCCAAGCAGTCCGCCATAGAAGGCGCGCGCCTCCTCGAGGTCGCGCACGGGGAATGCGAGATGGAATCGCGGCCGGGACATTCAGCTCTCCCTTTGAACAAGCCGATCATGTTTAGTGGCGCTGCGACCAGACTGCGCGCGCGGCGCAGGCCCGGTCCAGAGCGAAGGAGCACCAATTCTTGGCGTGGTTATACCTTCTGGTCGCGGGCGTGTTCGAAATCGGCTTCACGACATCGATGAAACTGTCCGATCGCGGCGTCGGCTGGGCGAACATCGCCTTTTTCGCCTGTGTCATCGCCAGCTTCATGTTTTTGTCCGCTGCGATAAAAACGATCCCGCTCGGCATCGCCTACGCCGTCTGGACCGGCATTGGCGCAGCCGGCACATTGCTCGTATCCACCTTGTTTTTTCGCGAGGCGATGAGCGTCGTTCAAATCGGCCTCGTCATCGCGCTGATCATGATCGTCGCCGCCTTGAAATTGACCTCGCCGTCCTAACTTCCGGAACTCCATGACCTCTTTTTCTCCTCGCGAGATCGTCTCCGAGCTCGATCGCCATATCGTCGGCCAGGCCGACGCCAAGCGCGCCGTCGCCATCGCTTTGCGCAATCGCTGGCGGCGCCGTCGCGTGCCTGAAGGCCTGCGCGAGGAGGTGACGCCGAAAAATATCCTGATGATCGGCCCGACCGGCGTCGGCAAGACCGAGATCGCGCGCAGGCTCGCCAAGCTCGCCGAAGCGCCCTTCATCAAGGTCGAAGCCACCAAGTTCACCGAAGTCGGCTATGTCGGACGCGACGTCGAACAGATCATGCGCGACCTCGTTGAAGTCGCCATCGGCATGGTGCGCGAGAAAAAGCGCCGCGAGGT
>JAUIEH010000386.1 GCA_030428405.1 Alphaproteobacteria bacterium | reverse complement strand
CGGCGCCTCGCCGCGCGGCGTCGGCGGGGCCAGCGAGCCGGATGCGATGACGTCGCCCGGCCGCAGCGTCGTGAAGGTCGAGACATAGCTGATGAGATGCGCGAACGGATAGAGCATGTCACGCGCAGCGCCCGCGTGACGCAGCCTGTCCGAAACCTTGGTCGCAAGTTGCAGGCCCGCGAAATCCGCGATGGCGTCGCGCGTGACCATCCACGGACCGATCGCGCCGGAGCGTTCGAAATTCTTGCCCTGCGTCACATTGGCTTTGGCGTGGCGCGCCCAGTCGCGCACGGTGGCGTCATTCATCAGCGTGACGCCGGCGACATGGTTCATGGCTTCGGCGCGCGCGATGCGACGGCCGGCCTTGCCGATGATCAGCGCGAACACGCCGTCGCAATCGAGCTGACGCGATTCGCGTGGGCGCAGCACGGCTTGGCCGTGTCCGACAAGGGAGGAGGCCAGCCGAATGTGAAGGCTGGGATTGGAGCGTGCGGCCTGTGCGCGTCCGCCGCCCGCGCCGTCATCCGAAGCGGTCATGAGATTAGGCCCGACACAGATGATTTTCTCCGGCTCAGGCAGCATCGGCTCAAGCTGGACATGGTCGAGCGCGTAATCCGCATCATTCTCGTCGAGGCTCAGTATCTCGCCGAGCCTATCCGCGCGCAGAACGCCGCCGAGCGTCTGAAAGCCTGCGCCGAGCCGCTTGGGCGCATCGATGACGCCGCGCGCCGTGACCGGGCCGTAACGCATGACGCCGTCGATGGAAAAGCGCGCAATCCGCATGGTCGCTCCGAGATGACGAATAGTGAGCCCGCCTTCCGGCGCGGCGCCTAGCCATTGTCGGCGCATTTGTTAGCATCGCGCCAGCCTCACCGCGCACGCATTCCAGGCGGGCGCCTATTCCGCATTAGAGCACCGCCGCACCAGCGCGTTTCATTCGGTCCGAAAGGAGCGCATTCCCGCATGCCGACAGATATCGAAATCGCGCGCGCCGCGAAGCTGAAACCGATCCGGGACATCGCCTCGCGTGTGGGCGTCCCCGAACAAGAGTTGATGGCGTTCGGGCGCGACAAGGCGAAGGTTTCGCGCAGCTTTCTCGACAGTCTCAAGACGCGTCCCGACGGCAAGCTGATCCTGGTGACGGCGATCAATCCGACGCCGGCGGGCGAGGGCAAGACGACGACCACCGTCGGGCTCGGCGACGGCCTTAACGCCATCGGCAAGAAAGCGATGATCTGCATTCGCGAGCCGAGCCTGGGCCCGAATTTCGGGATGAAAGGCGGGGCGGCGGGCGGCGGCTACGCCCAGGTCGGGCCCATGGATGACATCAATCTCCACTTCACCGGCGATTTTCACGCCATCACCAGCGCACACAACCTGCTGGCTGCGATGATCGACAATCATGTCTATTGGGGCAACGCGCTGGAGATCGACACGCGCCGCATCGCCTGGACGCGCGTCGTCGACATTAATGACCGTGCACTGCGCGAAATTACGGTCGGACTGGGCGGCGTCGCCAATGGCTTTGCGCGCGCGTCCGGCTTCGACATCACGGTCGCCTCCGAAGTCATGGCGATATTGTGCCTTGCGTCGGATGCGGACGAACTCGCCCAGCGCCTCGGCGAGATGATCGTGGCCTATCGGCGCGACCGCTCGCCCGTCTTCTGCAAGGATTTGAACGCACACGGCGCAATGGCGGTTCTGCTGAAGGACGCCATGCTGCCCAATCTCGTGCAAACGCTGGAAAACAACCCCGCCTTCGTCCATGGCGGCCCGTTCGCCAATATCGCCCATGGCTGCAACTCCGTGATCGCCACGAAGGCGGCGCTCAAAATGGCGGACTATGTCGTCACCGAAGCGGGCTTTGGCGCGGATCTGGGCGCGGAAAAGTTTTTCGACATCAAGTGTCGCAAGGCGGGGCTGAAGCCGGATGCGGTCGTGCTTGTGGCGACCGTTCGGGCTCTGAAGATGAATGGCGGCGTGGCGAAAGCGGACCTGGCCGCGGAAAATGTCGAGGCGGTGCGCGAAGGCTGCGCCAATCTTGGCCGCCACATTGAAAACCTCGCGACGTTTGGCGTTCCGGTTCTGGTCGGGCTCAACCATTTCGTCACGGATACAGACGCAGAACTCCAGACCGTAATCGAGTATTGTGCTGCGCGCGGGACGCCGGCCGAGATCAATCGCCATTGGGCCGACGGCGGCGCCGGCATCGAGGCGGCCGCGCGCAAGGTCGTTGAGATGTGCGAGGCGGGAACGCCTTCGCTCAATCTTCCTTATTCAGATGACATGCCGCTATTCGAGAAGATCGAAGCCGTGGCGCGCAAGATTTACCGCGCCGACGGCGTCAGCGCCGATCGCAAAGTGCATGCTCAGCTCAGCGAATGGGAAGCGGCCGGCTATGGCGCGCTGCCGGTCTGCATCGCCAAGACGCAATATAGCTTCTCCGCCGATCCGAGCCTGCTCGGCGCGCCGAGCGGGTTCACCCTGCCAGTGCGCGAAGTGCGCCTGTCGGCGGGCGCGGGCTTCGTAGTTGCGATATGCGGGGACATCATGACCATGCCCGGCTTGCCGCGCACGCCTGCAGCAGAAACCATCCGCTTTGACGAAAATGGTCGGGTCGACGGGTTGTTCTGAGGGCGGACGAAACGCCGGCTTGCTTCGTCTCAGCCCAGCCTTCTGCGCATGCCGGAAATGTCATAGCCGGCATCGGCCGCGGTCTCGACGATCTGTTCGCCCGGCATCTGGCCAGCCTGCGTCAGCGCCCAGAGCATTGTCGAGCGCTGGCCTGAACGGCAAAAGGCGAGCGCGGGCGACGGCGCTTCGTTGAGCGCCTCGGCGAAGGCCGCAACGTCGCTCTCAGAAATGCTGCTCGCCACGACGGGCACGAAGCGCGTCTCGACGCCATGGCGCGCGGCTTCCTCCGCGAGCGCCATGTGTGAAGGCTGATCACCGCTTTCACCGTCGGGGCGATTGATGATGATCGTGCGAAAGCCCTGCGCGGCCGCCGCGCCGACATCGTCGGGCTGAAGCTGTCCACAAACCGACAATGTCGGCGTCACCTTCCTGATGTCCATTCATCCCTCCTCGGAGCGTTAGATCAAAGCGCGTTGATCGGCAGCTTCATATAACGAACGCCGTTTTCCTCGGCGGGCGGCATCTCGCCGGCGCGCATATTGACCTGCAGGGACGGGAGAATGAGCTTCGGCATGCCGAGCGTCTTGTCGCGCGCCTCGCGCATGGCGACGAACTCGTCCTCGCTGATGGCGTCCTTGACGTGAAT
>JAUIEH010000385.1 GCA_030428405.1 Alphaproteobacteria bacterium | reverse complement strand
GCTTGCAGCTTGCGGCGCCGTGCGCCTGCGAATTCCGTATTTGAGGACTTCCGCCGCAATCGCCGAGCAGATCACCGCGCCGCCATAGGCCCAGACGCCAGGCTGGCTCAACGCACTCGCAAAGCCGGTCGTCTTGGCG
Organism: Alphaproteobacteria bacterium; assembly: GCA_030428405.1. Taxonomy (GTDB): domain Bacteria; phylum Pseudomonadota; class Alphaproteobacteria; order Caulobacterales; family Maricaulaceae; genus JAUIEH01. Next base: position 3,157 of record JAUIEH010000385.1, on the reverse strand, counting down.
GCGAAAACTGCGATCGCAACCAGCAGCACATCCATCATCGACCAGCGGCCAAGCCAGCCCATGTGGTCGATGGCGATCTGCGGCGTTGCGCTCGGTCCGGCCGCCGAAATCAGCGACAGATAGCCAAGCTTCAGTGTCGGGAAGATGATCGAAAATGTGAGCACGACAGCGGCGAGGAAATAGTCGCTACTCTCCAGAAGACTCGCGATGATGGCGAGGAGCGAAGGTTCATCAGTCCAGAACTGCAGCCTTCTTACCGCGACCACCGGCAACAGCACGCCGGCCACGAACAACACCCAGCCGGCCATGGTGAAAAGCGCAGCGACAAGGCGCGCGATCGCCTCTCCTCCGGCAAAAGCGCGCGCTTGACGACCTGCGCGCACAGGCGGTCCTGCGTCGTGAATTTGTTCCATCGTCATGCCGGTCTCGCGCCCGTTGTCAGAGGCGCCGAAAAGCGGCCTAGCCCTCGGCGCTTCAATTTCTGCGCGCGAGCATGGCGAAAATGGGGACGCGCCGAAATTTTCCGTTCAAGCGTCGGTCAGCGCCAGATCGGCCTTGGCCGACGCGACCGCTTGTTGGATCGCGTCGCGCCATTGCGCATCGGTCCCGGCGGTGTCTGCGAGCGGCGGATAGAGCACGCCGCGCGAGGCGTTGACGAGCACGCCTTCCAGACCGCGCGGACCCGCGACGGCGCCGGCCAGCGCATCAGCAGCGCCAGCGCCTTGCGCGCCATAGCCGGGCACGAGAAACGGCGCAGACGGAAGAGCGTCGCGAATGGCGCGGGCTTCATCGGGCGCGGTTGCGCCGACGACAGCCATCACCGACGACCAGCCGCTTGCGCCGCGCCGCGCCTCCACGAAGGGACGCAACGCCTGACACAGGCGGATATGAGCCGGCGCGCCGGACATGTCCGCGTTCTGCAGCGCAGCCGCGCCAGGATTTGATGTCCGCACCAGGACGACGACGCCCTTCCCGGCGGTGTCCGCGTTCAGGAGCCAGGGCTCCAACGTGTCCATGCCCATGTATGGGTTCACGGTGACGGCGTCCGCGCAAAGCCAGGCCGCAGGCCCGAGATACGCCTCAGCGTAGCCCGCCGCAGTTGCGCCGATGTCGCCGCGCTTGGCGTCAAGTATGACGATGAGCCCCGCATCGCGCGCGCGCTCAGTCAGTCGTGCGAGCGCGGCGAGCGCCTCAGGACCAAATCTCTCGAACAGGGCGATCTGCGGCTTAAGCGCAGCGACCTCGCCAGCGACCGCGTCGATGACGGCCTCGCCGAAGCGCTCGATCGCATCGAGGCCTTCGCCGAACAGAACCGGAATTCGGTCCGGATAAGGATCAAGGCCGACGCAAAGCGGTCCGTGCGCGGCGATGGCGTCCGCGAGACGGTCTCCGAAATGACCGCCAAGCGGATGAGGACTCATCGCCGCCTCATCCATGACGGCCGCCCCGCCGCTCAGCTGCAGATGGAGTACGGTCCGAGATCAAGATGGAAATGGTCGGCATGCTGGGCGTTGTACTCTGGTCCGAGCACGCCGGAAAAGACCCTGCAGGATTCATCGCGAAGCTCGCGAAGAAACGCTGCGCGCTCGTCATCGCCAGTCCAGTGGCGGGCAAGGCTGACAATGCTGCCGTCCGACATCTCGAAGCCGATGACGTCGATGGCGTTTGCGGTCGCATGCTGGCTCGGCTCGCCCGTGCGGCCGCCATAGACGCGCCGGCAGGAATAGGTGCCGACATGCTCGATGCGCGCGACTTCCATGCCGAGATGCTCCTCGGCCAGAGGCTGCAGAATGTCGCGCTCCCATAGAAACAAGGCCGCCGCCATCGGACAGGTCACGCTGACCGGGTTGGAGTAGTCCGTCACCGAGCGGCGCATCTCCACGGCGTTCGTATAGCCGCAGAACTCGCCGTCATTGGAGTCTTCAACGGGCGTGAATTCCATCTCCGAGACCTGGAGCGCGTAGGAACACCAATCCGGGTCCGTCGACAGTTCGACGATCTTGTCGCGCGTCAATTGTCCGACCTGATGGTGCAGATAAAGCCGTTGAAACGGGTTCTCGCCGCCTGGAATGGCGTTCCAGAACCACCAGCCCATAAGGGCGCACACAAACACGGCCGAATATGCTGCAGCCATCCGCGCGGCATTCTGCCAAAGCGGCATCGGCATTATTCCCTTACCGTTCTGCGGGGACCGGGGATGTGCCGCGCACCGGCGATTTGGTCAACCCGCGAAACACAGTACCTGCGCCACGCGCGCCCGGCGGCGCAAGCGGCTGGCGTCGCGTTGATAACGCGCCGGATCGATGAAATCGCCTTGGTCCGCCTCAAGCCGCGCGGCGGCGCCGGCGACGGCCAGCGCATCGCGCATGCTTGCGGGCGCTGCGGTATAAATCCGACCGCGCCGCGGGGATTCCGCCACCGTCACGCCGACGACGCGGCCCTGATCATCCAGTGTCGGACCGCCGGACATGCCGCTGAGAGGCCCCTGCAACCCCCTCGTCCGGCCGGTCTCAGCCCAGGCCAGCACCGGTTCGCGCGCGGCATAACGTCCGCTCGTGACAAGCGTTTCGCGCCCCATCAGACGCGAGGTCGCTTCGCCGGGGACGCCGCGCGGAAAGCCGATGTGATAGCCGCGAGCGCCCATGCGCAATTCGTTGGCGTGCAGTATCATCGCCAGCGGCTCGCGATTGAAATCCACGTCCAGCACGGCGACGTCGCTGCGCGCCGAAGCGCGAACGGCGCCCGCCTGATAGCCGCGTCGGCCTGGTCCGAGCAGCGCCACCTGGTGGCACCCGTCGACCACGTGGCGCGCCGTCATCCACACGCCCTCGTCCACCGCGAACGCTGTTCCGGAACCGGACTCATGCGCGAACGGCATCGAGACATAGACTTCCGGGTCGGTCGCGGCGGGCCCCGGCAAGGACGGGCCGTCGGGCGTTTCTGGCGGGATCGGCGCGTCAGGCGGCGGCGTCGCGATCGTCAACGCGACATAGATCAGCGCTGCAAGCAGCGCGATGTAGATGAGCCCGTCAAACCCGCGCAAGCGGAAGCCCCGCAACCGCCGCCGCCAAAACGAAAGCAGCGGCGAGCTTGGCGGCTGCGAGCATTGTCGCAGCGGCGGTGTCGCCTTCTGAGATGCGGCGCGAGAGACCCGGCA
>JAUIEH010000384.1 GCA_030428405.1 Alphaproteobacteria bacterium | reverse complement strand
CGCTTTTCGGCAATGGCGAACCGACGCAGTGGACGGAGCATTTTCCAAGAACGCTGGCGGTGCTTGACGAACTCGACCTGACGCTCGTCGACGGAGCGCCGATGCAAGTCCTGTTCTCGGTCCTCCATCCAGGCACCCATATTCCGCCGCATACCGGTCAAGCGAATGACCGGTTTGTCGCCCATCTTCCTCTCATCGTTCCGGGCGATTGCGCCATAAGGGTCGCAGATCAAACGCATGTCTGGAGCGAGGGGGAGGCCTTCATCTTTGACGACACGTTCGAACACGAGGCCTGGAACCGCAGCGAGGCCGTGCGCGTGAACATGATTTTTCTGGTCAATCGCCACGATATGACCGAGGCGGAGAAATTTGCGACGGCCTTTGTCCGCAAGGCGCGCGAGAACTGGCTCGACGCGCGCAAGCTTGCCGCCGCCGAATGAGGGAGAAACAGCGTGAACAGATGGATGAGCGGGTTGGCCGCAGCGATGCTGACCGGCCTCGCCCCGGCCGCAGCCGACGATGTCGATTTCTGCATGTCGCTGTCCTTTGCGCCGCTGGACATGAACATCCCCGCCTGCTCGCGCCTCATCGAGGAAGGCGGGCTGCCGGATGCGCAGATGGCGGCGCTCTACGCCTCGCGCGCAGAAGCCTATCGCTTCGCCCGGACCTATTCGCTCGGCCATGAGGTCGACGATGTCGAGCTTTTGACTCTGGCCCTCGCCGATTTCGACGCCGCCGCAGCACTCGACCCCGCTTATCGCGGCTCGCGCGGCGAGTTGCGCTACATGCTCGGCCAGTATGACGAGGCGGTCGAGGATTTCACCTTCATGATCGAACTTGAGCCCCAGTCCGCGCATTACCACCGGCTAAATCGTTCGTATGCTTACGAGCATCTCGGCGCGTTCGACGCCGCCCTCGAAGACGTCTCAGCCGCGCTCGAAGAGGCCGATGGACCGATCGATGAGGCTAGACTCTATGCAAGACGCGGCGAAATTCACGAAGCCGCAGCCGACTTAGACGCTGCGGCGCAAGACTACCGCGAAGTGCTCGAGCGCCGCCCCGACCATCAAACCGTGCGCGAAGCGTTAGAGCGCATTGAACGCGGCGAGCCAGCAGAATAATCCGCATCGCGCGCTGTTGCCCATTCGACACGGACGCGGCGCCTAAACTCTGCTGTCACGATTTCTTGCCTCGACTTTGAACTGGCGCGCAGGGTAAGTCCCCTACCCCTGATCCTTGAGAAAGAGGTCCTGGTCCATGAGTTCCATCTAAGCCTGAGAGGCGTACGGACGAACGTCTCCTCGATTTGACGGCGTTCCGCGATGACGCGGCGCGCACGATCGAAAGCAAGTCCTGACGCGCATTTCCAAGCTTAGACAGGGATGATCCGCCGATGCCGCGGATCGAAACGACCATGACGCTCCAGGCGAACGAACTCCCCATCGCGACCGAACGCGACGCTCAGCGCGAGACTGCGCTGCGCAATTCCAGAATATTGTCCTATCTGGCGCGCCAATGGATGCGCCGGCCGCGCCTGTTTTGCCTCATAGCGGCGGCGACGCTTGCGGGCACGGCCTGCCAGATCGCGCTGCCGGTCGCGGCCGGCGGGCTGATTGACGCCCTCACCCAGGTCGAACGCGACGGTCACGCTGGCGTCGAGCGCGCCTTCGTATTGTTCATCAGCCTCTCAATCGCTGCCTATGTCTTTCAGCAAATCACCTCACGCAGCGAGATTTGGTTCTCGACACGGAACATGTCTGAGCTGACGGCGGAGAGTTTCTCCAAGGTTCAGCGCTTTTCCGCCGACTGGCACGCCAACACGTTCGCCGGCGCGACCGTGCGCAAGATCAGTCGCGGCATGTGGGCTTATGACATGGTGACGGCGACGCTGATTTTCGGACTGGGGCCTACGACCATCGTGCTTGTGGGCATGCCGCTCTACGTCCTTACTCAGTGGACGGAAGCCGGCCTGTTCGCCTGCGGCGTTTCCTTCAGCTTCATCGCCGTTTCCGTGCTGGCGTCGTCCTATTACATCAAGCCGGCCAACGCCGTTCACAATGAGCGCGACAGCGCGATCGGCGCTGCGCTGTCGGACAGCCTTGGTTCGAATATGGTCGTCAAAAGCTTCGGTGCGGAGATGCGCGAGGAAAAGCGCTTCGCCAGCATCATGGAGCGCTGGCGGCGCGCGGCGTTCCGCTCCTGGAACCGCTATGCGAATATGGGGCTGGTCACGGCGTTCTGCCTCGTCACCCTGCAGACCGGGCTCGTCGGCCTCTTGATCCAAGCGTGGCGCGCGGGGCAGGCGAGCCCTGGCGATGTGGCGTTCGCAGCGTCAGCGTTCCTGCTCATGGCGGGCTATATGCGCCGCTTCAATGAGGAGCTGCAAAACGTCCAGCGCTCGATCGACGAAATCGCAGACCTGGCGCGTTTCGACGGCGCCCAGCCCGCCGTCGCCGATGCAAGCGATGCGCGCACATTTGCGCCCAAGCGCGGCGCCATTTCGTTTGCGCATGTCGATTTCGGTTACGCCAATCAGGCGCGTCGTCTCTATGAGGACTTTTCTCTCGAGATTGCGCCGGGCGAGCATGTCGCGCTTGTCGGTCCGACGGGCTCGGGCAAGTCGACCTTCGTCAAGCTCGTGCAGCGGCTTTACGACGTCGATTGCGGCAGCGTTTCTATCGACGGCCAGGACGTGCGCTCCGTGAGCCAGACGAGCCTGCGCCGCGCCATCGCGCTTGTGCCGCAGGACCCGGCTCTGTTTCACCGCTCGATTGCGGAAAACATCGCCTATGCCCAGCCCGACGCCGTTCAGGCCGACATCGAAAGCGCGGCCCGCCGCGCGCGCGCGCACGACTTCATTCGTGCACTGCCGAGCGGCTATGACACCTTGGTCGGAGAGCGCGGCGTGAAATTGTCGGGCGGCGAGCGTCAGCGTGTGGCGATTGCGCGCGCGCTCCTGGCGGATGCGCCGATCCTGATTCTCGATGAGGCGACGTCGTCGCTCGACAATGAGACCGAACGCCTGGTGCAGGAAGCCACCGATGAGGCGATGGCGGGCCGCACGACGATCGTGGTCGCCCACCGGCTTTCGACAATCCGCGCGGCTGACCGCATTTTGGTGTTCGATCAGGGCCGCATTGTCGAGCAAGGCCGCCATGACGAACTCGTCGGGCGGGGCGGCGTATATGCGCGCCTCAATGCGTTGGCGGAACAGGCCGGCTGAGGCGCGCACCAAGCGCTGCGTCTCAGCCGCTGGTCTGCCTGGCCCGAAGCGCCGTTTCGGCGCGGCGGGTCAGCTC
>JAUIEH010000383.1 GCA_030428405.1 Alphaproteobacteria bacterium | reverse complement strand
GCGCGACCAGCTTTACCGGCTCGCCGAGCGCGGCGAAGCGCAGACATTTAAGGTGTGAGACGATGAGTGAACTGACTGGAAAACACGCCGTCATCACCGGTGCGGGCACGGGCATCGGCGCAGCATGCGCGGCGGCGCTCGATGCGCACGGCGTGCGCGTGACGCTGGCCGGCCGGCGACGCGCACCGCTTGAAGAGGTGGCGGCGACGTTGAATTCGCCGCATGTCGTTCCGACTGATGCGACCAAAGAAGATGAGGTCGCGCGCCTGTTTGAGAGCGCGAAGAATGAGTTCGGCGCCGCCGACATCGTCATCGTCAACGCCGGCGTCGAGGCGAGCGGCCCGTTTGCGCGCACTGATCTTGCGACCTGGGAGCGCGTGATCGGCACGAACCTCACCGGTTCGTTTCTTACTGCGCGCGAGGGGCTCGCGCAGATGCCGACAGACTGGGGCCGCCTCATTTTCATCGCCTCGATCGCGGGCCTGCGCGGCACGCATTTCGCCGCGCCGTATTGTGCGTCTAAACATGGCGTGGTCGGAATGATGAAGGCGATTGCGCTGGAAACCGTGAAGTCCGGGGTCACGGTCAACGCCGTGTGTCCGGGCTTCGTCGCAACGCCGATGACCGAGCGCAATGTCGTCAACATCATGGAGAAGACGGGACGCGCGGTCCGAACGCGCGCTCCGTCAACGGCGCTTCAATTCCGATCGGTGGCGAGGCTTGAACATGCGCGCCGCCGCCGCTGCTCCGAGTCGAGCGCAAGCACGTCCGACGCGCCGTGCGCGCGGGGCGAGCAAGCAGCGCTTGCGCGTCTGGGTGCAGCTATTGCGCGCGACGCGCGCCGTGGAGAATGAAATTCGCGAACGTTTCCGGCGCGAGTTTGACGTGACGTTGCCGCGCTTCGACGTCATGGCCGCGCTGGACCGCGCCGAGCAAGGCCTCACAATGACCGCGCTGTCGCGCGCCTTGATGGTCTCGAACGGCAATGTGACCGGCATTGTCGAACGTCTGGTCACGGATGGCTTGGTTGCGCGCGGAACGCAGGACGAAGATCGGCGCGCCATCCGCGTGCGCCTGACGCAGAAAGGCCGCGCAGCGTTCGCTGAAATGGCGGGCGCGCATGAAGTTTGGATCAATGAGCTTTTGACAGACCTGACCAACGCGGATGCGGAAGAAATGTTGCCGCGTCTTGATCGCATCCGCCGCGCGGGCCGAAACGGGGGACAGGCATGACCGCAATGGCGCAGTTAAAGCCGCAGCATTTCCTCTGGCGCATGGAGGGTGATGTCGCCGTCATCGCGCTCGACCGGCCGGATCGCAAGAACCCGCTGACATTCGACAGCTACGCCGAGTTGCGGGATATGTTTCGGGCGCTCGTGCATGCTGATGATGTCAAAGCGGTCGTGTTCGCGTCGAATGGCGGAAATTTCTCTTCCGGCGGCGATGTGCACGATATTATTGGTCCCCTGACGAAGATGAATATGAAGGAGCTCTTGTCCTTCACGCGCATGACCGGCGATCTCGTCAAGGCGATGATATCGGCGCCGCAGCCCATCATCGCGGCCATTGACGGGGTTTGCGTCGGCGCCGGAGCGATCATCGCCATGGCCTCCGACATCCGCCTGGCGACAGCGCAGGCGAAGACGGCGTTCTTGTTCACGCGCGTCGGTCTTGCCGGGTGCGACATGGGGGCGTGCGCAATTCTGCCGCGCATTATCGGTCAGGGCCGCGCAGCAGAGCTTCTTTATTCAGGGCGCTCCATGAGTGCGGAAGAAGGCGAGCGCTGGGGCTTTTTCAACCGGCTGGTCGGAGAGGCCGAGCTTGAAGCTGAAGCGGTCGCATTCGCGCAGCGTCTCGCGGCGGGACCGACTTTCGCCCATATGATGACCAAGACGATGCTTAATCAGGAATGGTCGATGGGGCTCGAGCAGGCGATCGAAGCAGAAGCGCAGGCTCAAGCGCTATGTATGCAGACGAAGGATTTCGAGCGCGCATACGACGCCTTTGTCGCAAAAGAGCGTCCGGCGTTTGAAGGCGATTGAGATGGCGGACGCAAGCTTTCTCAACTGGCCATTCTTCGATGACCGCCATCGCGAACTGGCGACGCGCCTTGAGTCTTGGTGCGCGGCGAACCTGCCCGTCGATCACGGCGACATTGATGCGGCGTGTCGCGGGCTTGTCCGTTTGCTGGGCGAAGCAGGTTGGCTCGCACACACCGGCGCGTCCGTGGGCGAGGCGCTGGATGTGCGTACGCTCTGCCTCATCCGGGAGACGCTGGCGCGCCATGACGGGCTCGCCGATTTTGCTTTCGCGATGCAAGGGCTTGGCATGGGCGCGGTTACGCTTTTCGGCGATGCGCCGCAGCGCGAATGGCTCGCCGCGACGCGCGCGGGCGAGGCGATCTCTGCGTTCGCTTTGACCGAGCCGGCCTCGGGCTCGGATGTCGCCAATATCGCATTGCGCGCGCGACAGGACGGCGAGGCCTATGTGCTCGACGGCGAAAAGACATGGATATCCAATGGCGGCATCGCCGATATTTATGTCGTGTTCGCGCGCACCGGCGAGGCGCCCGGCGCCAAGGGGGTCTCCGCCTTTCTGGTTCCTGCGGATACTGACGGGTTCAGCGTCGCCGAGCGATTGAACGTCATGGCGCCGCACCCGCTTGCGCGTCTGAAGTTCGACAATGTCCGCATTCCTACGACTTCGCGCATCGGCGCGGCGGGCGCCGGCTTCAAGATTGCGATGTCCGTACTCGATATATTCCGTTCGACCGTCGGCGCCGCGGCGCTCGGCTTTGCGCGCCGCGCGCTCGATGAGACGCTGACGCGCGTGCGCGAACGCGAGATTTCCGGGGCGCCGCTCGCTGATCTGCAGATGGTGCAGGGCCATATCGCGGACATGGCGCTTGACGTCGATGCGGCGGCCTTGCTCATCTATCGCGCAGCCTGGACGAAGGACATGGGCGCGGCCCGCGTTTCGCGCGAAGCCGCAATGGCGAAACTGTTCGCCACGGACCGCGCGCAGGACGTGATCGACCGCGCCGTGCAATTGCATGGCGGCGACGGCGTGCGGTCGGGAAGCGTGGTCGAGCGCCTTTACCGCGAGATACGCGCGCTGCGGATCTATGAGGGCGCCTCCGATGTTCAGCGCGTCGTCATTGCGCGTCAAACGCTGGGGAGCCGCTAATGCTGGGGCCGTCCGCTCATATCGACACATTCGCGCGCGATAATCTTCCGCCGCCGGAGCAGTGGCCGGTGATATCGCGGGAGGGATTTGACTATCCCGAGCGCATCAACGCCGCGGTGGAGCTGAC
>JAUIEH010000382.1 GCA_030428405.1 Alphaproteobacteria bacterium | reverse complement strand
CGATGGTCGGCGCGATGACGCCGTCTTCGCTGCCCGACGCCGTGCCGAAATTGGCGTATTGAGCGAACGGCACGACGGCGATGGGCGATTCGACACGGTCGCGAATATAGTTGACCAGATCGCGCGCAGCGTTGCGCAGCGTACTGATCTTCGAGCCGGCCATCGAACCGGTCGTGTCCAGGATCAGAGACAGCTGGAGCTGCGGCGTCTGCATCGCCCGGATTTCGGACGTGACGGAGACCGGAATTGTATCGCGACCGAGAATGCGGGCGAAGGTCACCGGCACGACGACGCCAGCCTCGCCTTCGAGCGTCATGTCGCCGATCGTGCCCGTGCTGCGGACGGCTACGGAAACCGGAGCGTCTCTGAGCGCGCTAGGCCGATTAGCTTCAAGGAAGGTGCGCGCTGCGTCGGTGAGCGCCGCATCGGTCAGCGACCCGGAACGTGCAGCCGCCAGCAGCGAGCTGTCGAGCGCGCTCTGAAGCGCGCGTCGCGCATTGGCGACATTGCCGATATCGATGGAGCTCGCCGCGAGGATCGCCAGCACCGGCGCCACGAAAGCGAAGATCATGGCGACATTGCCGCCGCGCGCGGCGCGCAAGCGGGAAATCAGCGAACGGAAGGAACGAAACGGCGCCATGAGCGTGCCCCAGATGGAGACCAAGATCGCTCAAATTTGACCGATGATGCGCTAAGATCGCGTTGAAAAGCTTGGTAAATAACTCATGAAGCCAAGAGTTTCCGCCTACGCCAGACCCTCGCGGCCAATGGCGAGAAAGCGGTCGCGCCGTTGGGCGACGCGCTCTTCCGGGCTCAGCTCTTCGCACACGTCCAGCGCCGCGGCGATGGCGTCGCCGACCGAGGCGACGGCTTCGGTTGGATGGCGATGAGCGCCGCCATGCGGCTCATCGACGATTTCGTCGATGATTTTCAAGCGCAGCAGATCCTGCGCTGTGATGCGCATAGCGTTGGCCGCTTCCTTCGCGTTTTCCTTCGCCCTGGCCGGGTCCCTCCAGAGAATGGAGGCGCAGCCTTCAGGCGAAATCACCGAATAGATCGAGTGCTCCAGCATGGCGACGTGATTGGCCGAAGCCAGCGCCACAGCGCCGCCTGATCCGCCCTCGCCTGCAATGACCGAAATCAGCGGCGTCGGCAGCGACAGGCACCGGTCGATGGCGCGCGCAATGGCTTCGGACTGGCCGCGCTCTTCCGCGCCGACGCCCGGATAGGCGCCCGCCGTGTCGACAAACGTGATGACCGGCAGGTCGAAGCGTTCCGCCATGTCCATCAGGCGCACCGCCTTGCGATAGCCTTCCGGCCGCGCCATGCCGAAATTATGCTTGATGCGGGTCTCAGTCGTGCGGCCCTTCTCATGGCCCATCACGACGACGGAGCGGTCACGGAAACGTCCGAGCCCGCCGATAATGGCGCGGTCCTCGGCGTAGCGGCGGTCGCCGCACAGCTCGACGAACTCGGTGATCAGCGACTGGCGGTAGTCCGAAAATTTCGGTCGGTCGGGATGGCGCGCGACTTCGGTCTTTTGCCAAGGGTCGAGCTTTTCATAGGTCGTGCGCAGCTGCTCGGACGCCTTTTCACGCAGGCGCGCGACTTCCTCGGCCACGTCGACGCCGTCATCGCCGCCATTAATCGCCTGGAGCTCTTCAATCTTACGTTCGAGCTCGGCGATGGGCCGCTCAAAATCGAGGTAACTTCTGACAGCTTCGGTCATTTTTCGCAGCTCGCCGGGAACGCTGAGACAATAAGAACGCCAAGCGCGCGGAACAAGGCGTGCAACCGCCATCGACAGACCGCTGCGCAGTCGCGCTTCAGGCCCCGCAATACCAAACCCGCCTTAAGAAATCTCGTCCGCAGCGCCTCAACGGCCTTTCGCCAGCGGATGGGCGTCGTTCACCACCTGCTTAAGCCGCTCATCCAGCACATGGGCGTAGATCTGCGTGGTCGAGAGATCGGCATGGCCGAGCAGCTTCTGGATCGCGCGCAAATCCGCGCCGCGCGCCAGAAGATGGGTCGCGAAGGCGTGGCGAATGACGTGCGGCGAGACTTTCGCCGGCGACAGACCTGCTGCAGCGGCGAGGTCCTTGAGCGTGCGGGCGAAGGCTTCGCGCGTCATGTGGCCGGACGCCGAGCGCGCCGGAAAAAGAAACTTGGCGGCGCGGTCGCGCGCTGCGCCCTCGGCCGGCAGGAACGCATCATAGACCTGCATATATTCGGCGATCGCCTCGCACGCGCCGGGCGTCAGCGGGGCGAGCCGCTCCTTGCCGCCTTTGCCGCGCAGCATGATGGCGCCGTCTTTGGCCATGCGCGCCGCGCCGATCGGCAGCGAGACCAGCTCGGAAACGCGCAGGCCCGCAGCATAGAGCGTTTCGAGCTGGCAGCGCAGACGCGCGCCCGCCGCGTCCTCGACTTCGCCGGCTGCGACAAACAGGGCGTCGACCTCGTCTTCGCTTAACAGCTTGGGCAGAGCGCGACGACGCGTCGGCCCGCGCAGACTTGAGGCCGGATCGGAATTGATGCGCCGGTCTTCGAGGCAGAAGCGATAAAAGCCGCGAATGGCGGAGAGCCGCCGCGCCGCCGTCGACGCAGCCATGCCGCGCGCGGCCAGGTCGGCGAGATAGGCTTCCAAATCGCCGGTCTGCGCGGTCATCGCTTCGCGGCCGCGCACGGTGAGCCATCCGAAGAGATCGCTCAGATCATCGGCATAGGCCGCGAGCGTGCGCGTACTGGCGGCGCGCTCCACGCTGAGCATCTCGAGAAAAGCTTCACGCGCGCGGGCGGCGTCGTTCATTCGCCGCGCCGCCCCGCCAGGATCGACTGCACGACGACCGAGCGGGCGTCCTCATCCAGGCCCAGCCGCCAGAGCACGCGCGCGACCCGCGCGCTCGCGAGCGCGCTTTCCGGTCCGGCAGCGGCCAGAGCGCGGCTCGCAAACAAGGCGGCCTCGCCCAGCGCATCTGCGTCCGCAGCCACTTCCATCGCATAGAGCGAAGCCAGAACCTCGATGCTCAGCGCGGGCTCGGAGACGGCTGCGCGCGCCGCTGCGGCGCGAATGTCCGGGGTGTTGGTCGCACCCAGCGCCAAGAGCAGCATCGCGTCGCGTTCAGCAGCCGCAATGTCGAATGGGCTCGCCTCGCCGACCGCCTCAAGCCGGCCGCGCGCGGCCGCGAGCAGCGCGCCGCCGTCAACATCCGGGTCCGACGCCGTGATGATCGCGTTCATCGCCGAGGTTTCGATCCGGTCGAGCGGCGGACCTGCCGTTTCCGGCTGCACATCGGTGAGCGTCGCAGGCCCCGTGCGTCCGCCGGTGCG
>JAUIEH010000381.1 GCA_030428405.1 Alphaproteobacteria bacterium | reverse complement strand
CCGCCGCCGGCGCGCGCGCGCCCTTCCACGCCGCCGCCGAGGCCTTCGGCGATATAGCGCGTGATGACGAGGCCGAGCCCGGCGCCGGCTTGTCGGCGAGCGGCGGAATCATCGCTGAAGCCGGCGTCGGCGAATAAGCGCGCCTCCTCGCCCGCAACGATGGTCTGGCCCTGATCTGTCACCGTCACGATGACGCGTTCGTCGCGACCTGTCGCCGCAGTCAGGGTGATGTCGCCCGCGTCCGTAAACTTCACCGCGTTGTCTAAGAGATTGGCGACGGCCTGGCGCAGCCAGGCGGCGTCCCCAAGCCTTCGCGCATCCAGGCCCTCGCCGATATCGACGGTGATGGAGAGGTCTTTCTCACGCGCGGCGAGCATCGCCAGATCGCCCGCCTCCTCGATCACTTCGCGCGGCGAATACGCGCTGATCTCCGGCTTGGCGACGCCGGATATCAACGCGGCGTAAAAGCCGAGACTGAAAATCAGCTCTTTGAGCTGGCGGGCTGCGCGCTCGGCGGACTCCACGGCGTTGCGTTGAAAGCCATCCAGCTCGGTCGTCTCAAGCAAATGCAGCATGCCGATGACCGTGCTCAAAGGCGTGCGGAATTCATGATTCATATGCGCGAGAAAATCAGCGCTCATGCGCGCGGACAGCACGTCGCCGGACCCAGCTTCCGGAGCCGCATCAGACGCCGCCACGTCGTCTGTTTTTCGCTTGTCAGACGCCGGCGCGCCCGAGCCGCGCCAAGGGGGAGCCATGCCCACACTCCGCAAATAACGTCGCCCCCTGAGCGACCAGTAAGGCATAAACGGCGACGAACGGCCATGCCTCTCGCACGGCCCGGTATGCAGCCGCTGCATAGCGTTGCAAGCTCACCTCTTTCAATATAACCCGCTCGAGTTGCGCGTTGTCGCGCTGCGGACGGGCCGCCGCGGCGAGAAGACGGCGTGCGTTTGAAGTCGGGGCGAAATGTCCATCACGTTAGCGATCATCGCCCTTGCCGGCGGCTTTCTCGTTCTTGTGGTTACGGGCGATTTGCTCGTTCGCGGTTCGACCAAGCTCGCCCGGCGCGCCAATGTGCCGCCTCTGCTGGTCGGCCTGACGATCGTTGCGATGGGCACCTCCGCGCCGGAGCTGCTCGTCTCCGTCCAGGGCGTGTTGAACGACGCCCCGCGTCTGGCCATCGCGAACGTCGTCGGCTCCAATATCGCCAATGTTCTGCTTGTGCTCGGCCTGCCGGCGCTGATCGCGCCGATCGCAGCCGGCACGCCGGGCATGCGTCGCAACGCCGTCTTCGGCGTGGTCGCGACCGCTGTTCTGATCATCTTCGCTTTGGTGCTGCACGCGCCAGTGCCCGCGGACATCCCGATGGAGCGGAGCAACACGCCTGACATCGGCGTGCTCGACTGGCGTCACGGCGCCGTCCTGCTCGCAGGACTTGTGGCCTATCTCGGCTATCTCGGCATTCGCGCGCGCGCCGGCGCTGATGATCCCGACCTCGCAGAGCTGATCGACATTGACGACATGGAAGGCCTGCCGAAGTCTTGGGCGCGGATCTGGGCGTTCATCATCATCGGCGTCATCGGCCTGCCCGTCGGCTCGTCTTTGATCGTCAATGGCGGCGTGACCATCGCCGAGCATATGAATGTGCCCAACGCCTTTATCGGCCTGACCGCCATAGCGCTCGGCACCTCGCTGCCGGAACTCGCAGCGACGGTCGCAGCGGCGTTGCGCCGGCAGACCGAGCTCGCCATCGGCAATGTGCTCGGCTCCAACCTCTTCAACATTCTCGCCGTGGCCGGCGCAACGACCCTGGTCGGCCCCATCCCCATTCCGGCGACGTTCAATTACGACTTCACCGTCATGGCCATCGCCGCAATCGCGCTGCTCGGCTTCACCATGATGAAGCGTCCGATCAGCCGACTCATGGGTCTGGGTTTCCTCGTCGCTTATGTCGGCTACGTCCTGGCGCTCGCCCGTATTGACGGCATCATCTGAGCACGCATGACCGCGTCAACGACCGCAGATGGAATGGTGCTGACGATCTCGAAGGATTTCCGCTTCGAGGCCGCGCACCGCTTTACGCATGAATCCGGCGATCATCCTTTCGCGCGCCTGCACGGCCACTCCTTTGAAGGCACGGTCGAAGTCGCCGGCGGAACCGACGAACGTTCCGGCTTCGTCGAAGATTTCTGGGCGATTGAGGAAAAACTCAAAACCGCGCTTGAAGGCTTCGACCACGCGCTCCTCAACGATATTCCCGATCTCGCCACGCCGTCGCTGGAGAACATCGCCTTGACGATTTTCCGTAGACTGACGCCTGAACTGCCCGGCTTGATCGCGGTTGAGATACGCCGGCCCAGCTGCGGCGAGCGCGCGCGTGTAACGCGCAGCGGCTCATGAAGACCGCGCTCGTCACCGGCGCCGGCGCGCGCGTGGGTCGCGCGATCGCTATCGCTCTGGGCAAAGACGGTTGGAGCGTTGCAGTTCATTACAACAGCTCTGAGGCGCCGGCTCGCGAAGTCGTCGATGAAATCACGGCGGCGGGCGGCGAAGCCGTTGCGATCGGCGCTGATCTCTCACAGGCCGACGATGTCGACGCGCTCATCTCGCGCGCGGCCGATGCGCTGAAGAGCCCGCTTACCGCGCTCATCAACAACGCCTCGACCTTCGTTGACGACACCGTCACCGACATGACGCGCGCGGGCTGGGACAGTCACTTCGAAGCCAATTGCCGCGCGCCCTGCTTTCTCGTCCAGCATTTCGCCGACCAATTGCCGGCCGATGTCTCGGGCTGCGTGGTCAATCTCATCGACCAGCGCGTCGCCAAGCCGACCCCGCAATTTTTTACTTACGCCATGTCGAAGTCAGCCCTCGCCTGGGCGACAGTGACAATGGCGCAGGCGCTCGCGCCGCGCATTCGGGTCAATGCGGTCCTGCCGGGACCGACAATGCGCAATCCGCGTCAGGACGAAGCGAGCTGGGCGCAGCAACTCGCCGCGACGCCGCTGGAGACGGGCTCGCCGCCCGAACAAATCGTCGAAGCCGTGCGCTATTTGTTGAGCGCGTGCGCGGTGACGGGCGCGCTTCTGCCGGTCGACGGCGGCCAGCGGCTGATTTGGCAGACCGCGGATGTTTGGGGGATCAAGGAATGACCAGCCGCATTCGTGCGCCGCACAAGCCGCGCCCCGTCGAAATCCGTCCGGAAACCATCCGCCGGCGCGGCGCGCCGCCTCAGATATCGCCGAGCGCGACCAAAGTGTTCCTGCGCGATCTGGAGCTCATCGCTTCGATCGGCATTCATCCGCATGAGCACGAAACCAAGCAGCGCATT
>JAUIEH010000380.1 GCA_030428405.1 Alphaproteobacteria bacterium | reverse complement strand
ACAATCGGGCCAGGTCGATGAAATCGAAGCCGCGCGCACGCTTGAGGGCTTTCGCCGCGAAATCGCGGACCTCAAGGATCTGAGCTTTGAGTCGATTTCCGGCGCCGGCCCCAACGCCGCCCTGCCTCATTACCGCGTCAATGTCCGCTCCAAGCGCAAGCTGAAGCGCGGTTCGCTCTATCTCATCGATTCCGGCGGCCAATATGCCGACGGCACCACCGATGTTACGCGCACGGTCGCCATCGGCCGGCCCAAGCGCGAGATGAAGGAGCGCTACACGCTCGTGCTCAAGGGCCATATCGCGCTCGCCGCGATCCGCTTTCCAAAGGGCGTGACCGGCTCGCATCTCGACGCGCTTGCGCGCATGGCGCTATGGAAGGCCGGCTTTGACTATGACCACGGCACCGGCCATGGCGTCGGCAGCTATTTGAGCGTGCACGAAGGACCTCAACGCATCGCGCGCGCGCAAAGCGACGTCGCCCTTCAGCCCGGCATGATCGTTTCCAACGAGCCCGGCTATTACAAAGAAGGCCATTACGGCATCCGCATCGAGAACCTGCAGGTCGTGACCGCGCCTGCGCCCATTGAGGGCGGTGAACGCGAGATGCTCGGCTTTGAAACGCTTACTTTCGCCCCGCTCGACCGCGCATTGATCGTGAAGAACATGCTGACAAAGGAAGAGCGCGAATGGGTCGACGCCTATCACGCCGAGACGCTGGAGAAGATCGGACCGAAACTCTCCGGCGAAGACGCGCAATGGCTGAGCGAGCAATGCGCGCCGCTTTGACGACAGCTGCAATGAACAGCGCCGGGGGCCGGTCATGATGGTCTTGATACTGACGCTTATCGTCATCGGCTTGACGGTCATAATCGTTCTCTCCGACCGCAAATCGGTCGAGCTGAATGATGACGAACGCAAGCGCGTGCATGCCGAAATTGATGCTGCGCGCGCAAGCGGCGCGATCAGAGCCGACGCCGACGACCGCGAAATCCTGCGCGAGCTCGCTTTGCGCAAGGGCGCGCACCAGGCCGAGACCCTGCGCCGCGTCTTGTCTTTCGCCGTCGGCGGGCTTGGCGGGCTGGCGCTGGCGGTGACGGGGCTGATGTCCTCGGGCGGCGACGGCCTGCCGTCGCTGGGCGGGCTGTTGGCGATCGCCGTCGGCTTCGTGCTGATCGGCTTCGGCGTCTATATGCTTGTGCGTTTCCTGATGCATGCTTCGACGCGGCCGGATTTGTCCGTCACCTGACATTTTGGCCTTGCCCCGGCGCGCGCCTCATCCGTTTCGCCATATGCGCGCTTAGGCGTTGCGTGTAATATGTCTTCTCCGCAATGGAGGGGACTATGCATCGCACCATGATCGCTGTTGCTTTTCTCGCTGGCGCCTGCGCCAGCGTGGATGATGTCGAAATGTCGTCCGAGCGCCTCGAGCTTGCCGTGGCGGGCGATTACGCCGTGATGGCCGAATGCGTCCACGACTTCGCGCGCGCGCGCCATTCGTCCTCGGTTGATGTCGACCTCGACTCGCTCACCGAGGGCGTCGCCTCAATCGTATTCGTGACGACGGCCCAGAACGCGCCGATGTATTCCGTCGAGGCGCGCCAGTCAGGCGACACTGTCCGCTTCTCGCTCGCCTGGGCGGGAGACGCCAATCGCGCCCATGCCGACGCGGCCGTTGAAGCCTGCGCGGTCGAACCTGAAGGCGAGAACGACGCCGAAAGCTGAGCGATGAATCGCGCGGCCTGAGCGAGCATTTCGGGCCGCGCGTTTCGTCCAGTGATTATGACGCGCCGACGAGGTCGAACCATTCGTCCTCGGTCAAAACCTCAACGCCGGCTTCCTGAGCCTTTTTGAGCTTGGAACCGGCGCCGGGACCCGCGATCAGATAATCCGTCTTTGCAGACACCGAGCCCGCCACCTTGGCGCCATAGCGCTGCGCCATCGCCTTGGCCTCATCGCGCGTCATGCGCTCCAGCGTTCCGGTGAACACCACCGTCTTGCCGGAGACAGGGCTGTCTGATGTCGGACGTTCGGCGTCTTCGATGTCGACATGTTCAAGCAGGCGCTCAAGAATTTCGCGGTTATGCGCTTCTGCAAAAAAACGGCCCAAGGCGTCGGCGACCGTTTCGCCAACGCCGTCGATCGAGAGAAGCTGCTCACGCACTTGCTCTTCGCCGTCCGCGACTGCGTGCGCCATTTCCTCAACCGCGCTCCAGGACCCGTAAGAGCGCGCAAGCAGCGCTGATGTCGTCTCCCCGACATGGCGTATGCCAAGCGCTGTCAGAAAGCGTCCGAGCGGCAGCTTGCGTCGCTCCTCAATCGAAGCGAACAGTTTTTGTACGGAGCGTTCGCCGAATCCGTCGCGCTCTTCAAGCTTCAAGTCCTCATTGCGCGCCTTCAGCGTGTAGATGTCGGCGGGCTCCTTGATGACGCCTTCCTCAAAGAAGATGCGCACTTGCCGCTCGCCCAGACCTTCAATATCCGCCGCCGGTCGGGAGACGAAATGGATGAGATGCTCTACGCGCTGATAAGGACAAGCGAACTCGCCTGTGCAGCGGCGCACGGCGGTCTCCTCTCCGCCAGCGGTTTGTTCGCGCGCCACAGGCGTTTTGAGCGGGCACGGACAAATCTCTGGGAACTCAAAGGCGGGCCCGCGGTCTTTCCGATCCGCATCTAGCGCGCGCTCCACGCGCGGAATGACATCGCCCGCGCGGTGAACGGAAACCCTGTCGCCGACGCGGATGTCGCCGCGCGGGACCTTCTCGCCATCCGCGCGCTCGATCTCAATGACCGCGCCGTCGCGGTCCAACCCCTTGATGAAATTGGCGTTATGCAAGGTCGCATTGGTGACGACGACGCCGCCCACCGTCACCGGCGTCAGCCGCGCCACGGGCGTCAGCGCACCGGTGCGGCCGACCTGTATCTCGATGGCTTCCAGCGTGGTCTGAGCTTCTTCAGGCGGAAATTTATGCGCGATCGCCCAGCGCGGCGAGCGCGACACGAAGCCCAGGCGTTCCTGCAGGTCGAGCCGGTCAATCTTGTAGACCACGCCGTCAATGTCATAGCCCAGAGCCGCGCGCCGGGCGGCGATGTCGTCATAAGCGGCGATGAGCGTTGAGATGTCAGCGGAGATCGTCTGCTTGCCCGCTTCATCCTTCGTCGTTTTGAATTCAACCTTATACGTCTTGAAATCCGGGTTGACCTTGAATCCCCATTTCTTGAACAAGTCGACGGCTTCGGACTGGCGCTCCGCGAATTTCTCGTTCGCCGCCGCCCAGGCATAAGCGAAGAATTTCAGCGGGCGCGATGCCGTCACTTCGGCGTCGATCTGGCGCAGGGAGCCTGCTGCGGCGTT
>JAUIEH010000379.1 GCA_030428405.1 Alphaproteobacteria bacterium | reverse complement strand
CCGGCATCGACCCCGCGACGTTTCCAGACTGCGATGATCATGTGCGTATCTGGACGCGCTCGCGAAAATTCTTCTCGACGGATGGCTGGCCCAGGCGCGCCGAACTGGCGGGCCTGACAGTCATTCACGGCCATACGCCTACGGAGGATGACGAGCCGGACGTTCGGCCGGGGCGCATCAATATCGATACGGGCGCCGTTTATGGCGGCAAGCTGACGGCGGTGATTCTGGCTCCTGGCGCTGAGCCGCGATTTTTGTCGACATAGGCGCGCCGTCAGTCGTCTACGTCGACGTCTGAGATGATCGTCAATGTGTTGCCTGACGGGTCCTTGAAATTGGCGAGCCGCCCGCCCCAGGAGGTCTCGATCGGCGGGCCGTCAAATTCCACGCCGCGCTTCGACCAAAGACGATAGGCCGCGTCGATATCGTCGACCCAGATGGTCACGCCGGTGAAACGTCCGATGACGTCGTCCGGCGCATCTTCGCCATTCTCGACCATCAACGTCACGCCTAGATCGAAGCCGATAAAGCCTTTCGACTCGTCCTCAATCGACACGGGCCAGGCGAGCACGCCTTCATAGAAGGCGCGCGCAGCGGCCAGGTCGTTCACGAATACGCGCATGGCGTTGACACGCATGAGCGTTGCCGGCGCGCCGGAGCGCGCGCTCCTTCGCTGGGCGGCGAGAGCCGCGTTGGACTTCTCCTGAATAGGGTGAAAGGGCCATCCGCGGCAATCGCGAAGCGAAAATTATCCCGGAGGCATTGAGACCGGCAATTGGTCGAACAGGAGGGTCCTCCCGTCGGGATCCTTGACGATCAGGCTGCACAAGCCCTCGCCCGGCGTCGTCGGGGAGTCGATCTCGACGCCGGCCTCGCGCAGCTTCGCCTCGATGGCGCGTGCGTCGGGCGGATTGAAGCAGAGCTGGTCGGCGGGAAACATGCCTTCGAACACGCCGATGCGCGTATCGCCCGCCTTCAGCATTGCCCATTTATCTTCCGGGCCGCCGCATTCAACCTCGAATCCGAGATGGCCGTAGAACTCAATCGTCTTTGCAAGGTCTTTCACAGCGAGGCTGGGCGTGAAATATCCAAGTTCCATGTCGGCTCCCTACAGACAGTCATAGATCGCATCGAGCACCGCGCGCATGCGCGGGTCGGATACCAGCGTCGGGTTCATTTTGGTGACGAGAAATGCGGCGGCGAGATTATTGTCCGGGTCCGCCATAACGAACGAACCGCCGTAACCGGTATGACCGATTGTGCGCTCGCCGGGGCCGTAGGCGGGCTGGCCGGGCCGCGCACGAATGACGCCGGCGCCGAAGGACAGGTCGTGCGCCAGCACCAGGTCCTCGCCGGATATCTGCTCGGCGCAGACGGCGGCGACGCCGTCGGGCGACAGTATTTGTGTTTGGCCGAGCATGCCGTCGCGCGCGAACGGCTCCATCAAACGCGCCGCAGAGATCGCCGTGGCGTAGCCGTTATTGGACGCGAGCTCGAAACCCATAAAGGCCTCAGGCGGCCGGCCGGGCGGGGCGGACCAGCGTTCCATGAACGCCAGGCGTTTGACCTCGGTGATTGCGCCGAAATCGGCGAAGCCCTTGGGCGCGATCAGCTCAACGGCGCGCGCCCCGTCGGCTGGCGACACGCCGATATGGAAGTCGAGATTCAGAGGCGCGCAGACATCTTCGCGCAATTGCGTTCCCAGACTGCGGCCATCGGCGCGGCGCGCGATTTCACCAGCGAGATGGCCCCATGTGATGGGGTGATAGCCAGAGGCTGAGCCCGGCGCCCAAAGCGGCGCCATGGCTGCGAGGCGCGCGACCGTCTTGTCCCAGTCCAACCAGTCCTCGCGCGTCCAAGGCGTGCGAATGCCGGCGAGGCCCGCCTGATGGCTCAACGCCTGGCCGACCGTTACCTCGGCTTTTCCTTCAGCGGCGAATTCCGGCCAGAGATCGGCGACGCGCGTGTCGTAGCTCAGCGCACCCTTGTCGACGAGGCGCGCGATGGTCAGAGCCCCGATCGCTTTGGTGCAGGAATAAATCCGAAACAGAGTGTCAGCCTCGACCGGACGCGTTTTGGCGCGATCCGCGAAGCCGCCCTGCAGGTCGACGACTGGCGCGCCGTCAATCGTCACGGCGAGCGCGACGCCGTGATCAACGCCTTCGCGAAGATGTCGGGCGAGCAGGTCGCGCACGGGCTCGAAGCCGGCCTCGATGCGGCCGTTGAGATTGATGTCGGTCGTGTCCATAGGCCTCGACGGTGGCGCGCCGCGCCGGTCCAGGCAAGGGCTTGCGCAAGACGCGCGCTTGGTCTGCCATGACGGGGAGGGATGAAACGGCGCTCTTGCGAGCTAGATGCGGGAGCATGCCAAGCAATGGAGCATTTCTCATGAAACGTTTCGCCTTGCTGTCGGCGGTCGCGCTGCTTGTGGCGTCGTGCGCCGTCACGCCCGAACAGGCCGCTGAGCGCGAAGCGCGTGAAGCCGCCTTCCAGGCTGAGCTGGATGCGGGGCGCGGAGAGTCGGTCTCGCGCATTTGCTTTACACGAAGCATCGACAGTTATCGCGCGCTCGACGACGACAATCTCTTGCTGCGATCCGGGGTGAATGAGTGGCACCTATTGGAGCTTGCCGGCTCGTGCCGTCCCGACTGGGCGTTCAATGCGATTGGCGTGCAGACGCGCGGCGCCTCGTCATGTCTTTCGCGCGGCGACGCGATCATCACCGAGGACAACGGCTTGGGCGGGCGGTGCCTCATCAGCCGCATCTATGAGTGGGACGAAGACGCAGCCGACGCTTATCGCGAAAGCGTCGCCGCCGAGTAGCGCGCTCAGCACCAGATCTCCATGCGCAAGCCCCTGGCGTCGCAAGGCGGCGTCTCGGGCACGCGCATAGCCTGGCCGCGCAAAATTCGCTCCGCCGTCCAGGCGAGCACGCAGGCGTCGAGCAGATCGTCCGCTTTGGCTGTGTTTCGTTCGACCTTGAGGCGCGGCGTGTTGAGGAGCGTCTCGGGATAGCCCGCTGCAGCGAGGGCCGCGCGGCGTTCTTCGAGCCCGGACGCCTTCTTTTTCGAATATGCGCAAGCCGACTTTCCGCGCAACGCCCAGAAGGCGAGTTCGGGATGGCCCTCGCGCACTCGCGCCTGCAGCGCCGGCGTCATCAGCGCGTCTATCTCCGCCATCTTGGTGAGCAGCGCTGCGGTTAAGGGCGACATCGCTCTACCGGACGCGGCGCGTTGGGCGTCATGCGCGGCGGCCTTGTCATGGGCATGAACGATGGCGCCGCGCACAGGCGGCGGAAACACGCTAGAAGAGCGCAGGGGTTTTAACAGCGCGCGCGTTGCGCGATCGGCGGCGCGCCC
>JAUIEH010000378.1 GCA_030428405.1 Alphaproteobacteria bacterium | reverse complement strand
AGTCGCTGCACAGGATCTGCCGTTCGACCATGACGCGCTTGCGCCGATGGATTCGCATTTTCTGATGATGGTCGGCGACGAGCAGATGGGCGCCATGCGCTATGCCGCGGGCATTGAGGACGGCGCGCTCGTCGTGCGCGACCGCACCAGGATGTCGCCCAATATCGAAGAAACCTACGTCCTGCATGCCGATCCGGCGACATTCGCGCCGCGCGCGCTGCAGATCAATTTCGCGCAGGGAAATCAGAGCCAGACCGTCGATCTGAGCTGGGACGAGGCGCGTGCGCTTGGGACTTATGTCATCGATGACGGCTCGGGCGGCGAGCCGCGCATCGTCGAGTTTGATGCTGATACGGGCGGCGCGCTGGCGCGCGGCTCCTTGTTCGCGCTCGCCCGCACGCTGCCGTTGGAAACGGGCGCTGTTTATCTGCAGCCATGGTTTTCCGGGCTGACGGGCCGGATCGAGACGCTGCGCATCATGGTCGGTCCGGCGCGCGAGGTCGAAACGCCGGCCGGCGCATTCAACGCAGTGCCCCTGGTGTTTGCAGACGTCACGCCGGAAAACGTCGTCTATGTCACGCCCGGCGCCGAACGCCGCGTGGTGCGCATCGACGTGCCCGCCATGAACATGCGCTTCCTTCTGAGCGATGAAGACGGGCCGCCTTTGCCAGAAGCGGGCTGATCCCGGGCGCGTCAGGCGTTAGTCTGGCGCGCATGACCTATTTCACGACGAGCCGCCGCGGCTTTCTCACAGCCGCTGGCGGCGCATTCTCCGCACTCGCCGCTATGACGGGCCGGGCGAATGCGCAAGACGCCGAAGAGCTTGGCCTCAACGCCGACATGCTCGCTTCCGCCGAACAAGTGCTCGGCGTTCAATATTCCGAGGTCGAGCGCGAGCAACTTCTCTCCGCGGTCGCCGATCAACTGGACGCGGTGCTCGCGCTGCGCGGCATGGACAAGCCGAACGCGCTCGCCCCGGCGCTGGTGTTTGATCCGCGCATTCCTGGCGTTTCTTATCCGAGTACGGATGAAGGCGTGACGGGGCTCTCAGGCGCAGCGCCCGCGCGTCCGTCCGGCGAGGACGACATTGCGTTCGCGCCCGCTCATGTGCAGGCGGCCTGGCTGCGTGATGGCGCGCTCACTTCGCGAGAACTCACCGACACTTATCTGCGCCGGCTCGAGCGGCTGGGGCCGGTCCTGCAATGCATCGTCGCTTTGTCGCCTGAGCGCGCCCGGCGCGAAGCCGATGCAGCCGATGCAGCACGCGCCCGCGGCGAAGCGGTCGACCCGCTGCACGGCCTGCCTTATCTCATCAAGGATCTGTTCGACGCCGAAGGCCTGCCGACGACATGGGGCGCATCCACGCGCAGCGATGTTGAGCCCGCTCAACGCGACAGCGCTGTTGCGGCGCGGCTGAAGGCGGCGGGCTGCGTGCTCCTGGGCAAAGCGACTTGCGGCGCGCTCGCTTACGGCGACATCTGGTTTGGCGGCGTGACACGCAATCCGTGGAGCCTGGAGGAGGGCTCGAGCGGATCGAGCGCGGGCTCGGCGGCCGCTGTCGCTGCGGGGCTTTCGAGCTTCGCCATCGGCACCGAAACGATGGGCTCGATCGTTTCGCCCGCGCATCGCTGCGGCGTCACGGGTCTGCGCCCGAGCTTCGGTCGCATCAGCCGGGCGGGCGGCATGGCGTTGTGCTGGTCGCTGGACAAGGTCGGCGTTCTGGCGCGCGCGAGTGAGGATGCAGCGCTCGTGCTGGCTGCGATCAATGGCGGCGACATCGATGATCCGTCATGTCGCGAGACCGGCTTCAGCTGTGATCTGAACACCGACGTCGCCGGGTTGCGCGTGGGATATGATCCGCGTTGGGACGAAACCGCTGATGCGCTCGACATCGCCGCGCGCGAGGCCTTGGCGGACGCCGGGGTCGAACTCGTCGAACGCGACATGCCGGCGCCGCCGGCTGACGAGCTGGCGCTCGCGCTTCTGGTCGAAGCTTCCGCTGCGTTTGAAGAGCTGACGCTCTCCAATCAGGACGACCGGCTGACCTGGCAGGATGACGCCGCTTGGCCGAACACCTTCCGCGCCGCGCGCTTCATCTCGGCGATCGATTATGTTCAGACCACGCGCATTCGCCGGCGTGTGATGGGTGAGATGCACGCGGCCTTTGACGGGCTCGACGCCATCGCCGGACCCAATTTCGCGGGCGGGATGTTGAACATGACCAATTTTACGGGCCAGCCGCAGCTCGCCGTTCGCGCAGGCTTCATCGAGACGCCGCCGCGCACTCTGTTCGGCGCGCCGCAAAATCCCGACGCCGCGCCCGTTCGCGTGCCTTATGCGACCTCGCTCTGGGCGCCGCTTTATCGCGAGGACGTGCTGATCGCGCTCGGGCGCGCGCTCGAAGCGCGTCTTGGCGTAGCTGACGCGCGCCCGGTTCTCGACGTGCAATAGCGCAGCGCCGATGCGTGGATTCGCCCGTGTTGCGCTGCGGCGCGCATCAGAGGCATAACGCTGGCCAATAGTCATATCGCGCCTGCGTCGCATCCGGCGGTTCGAGGGCGCTCAATGCAAAATTGCGAGGCTGCCCGCCCATGAACATCCACGAGCATCAGGCGAAAGCGATTCTGCGGACCTACGGCGCGCCGGTCGCTGACGGCGCCGTCGTCTTCTCCGCGGACGAAGCCAGCGCTGCGGCGGCCAAGCTGCCGGGCCCGGTCTGGGTGGTGAAAGCGCAGATTCACGCGGGCGGTCGCGGCAAGGGCAAGTTCAAGGAACTGGGGCCTGACGCGAAAGGCGGCGTGCGCATCACCAAGAGCGCCGCCGAAGCCGCGGAAAACGCCGCCGACATGCTCGGCAATACGCTGGTCACGGCGCAGACGGGCGAGGCCGGCCGCAAGGTGCAGCGCGTCTATATCGAGGACGGCGCCCAGATTGCGCGCGAGCTATATCTCTCGCTGCTGGTCGATCGCGCCGAGGGCCGCGTGGCCTTTGTCTGCTCGACCGAAGGCGGCATGGACATTGAGGCGGTCGCGGAAGAAACGCCCGACAAGATCCATACTTTCAGCGTCGATCCGGCGGCGGGCTATCAGCCTTATGTCGGACGCAACATCGCAGCCGCGCTCGAGCTGACGGGCCCGCAGGCCAAGCAGTGCGGCAAGCTGATGGGCCAGCTCTTCGACGCTTTCGTCGCCGAAGACATGAGCCTGTTGGAGATCAACCCGCTCGTCGTGCTGGAAAGCGGCGATCTGCGCGTGCTCGACGCCAAGGTCGGCTTCGATTCCAACGCCGAGTTCCGTCACTCGAAGGAATGGGCCGAGTTGCGCGACCTCGCTGAGGAAGACGAAAAAGAAATCGAAGCCTCGAAATACGATCTTTC
>JAUIEH010000377.1 GCA_030428405.1 Alphaproteobacteria bacterium | reverse complement strand
ATTTCGACCATGCTGCCGCGTCTCTCCTTCAGTCTCATCGCCGCCGCTGCGACCGCCAGCGCAGCGCTCGCCCAATCCGCCGATGAGGCCACGGCCGAAACGCCGGAGCAGGTGCAGGCGCGGCCGATCGTGGTCGAGCTGTTCACCAGCCAAGGCTGCATGAATTGTCCGCGCGCCAATGCGCATCTCCGCGAATTGTCGCAGCGCGACGGCCTTCTCGCGCTCAGCCTCAGCGTCGATTATTGGGACTATCGCGGCTGGATGGACACCTATGCGCAACCCGCATTCGCAGACCGCCAGCGCGATTATGTCAGCGTGCTCGACAATCGGCGGATCTACACCCCGCAAATGGTCATAGACGGCGCGCACAACGCCTCAGGCACGCATCCCGAGGACATCGACGAAGCGCTCAGCGCACGTCTTGCTGCGATGCCGTCCGGTCCCGACATCGCGCTCGAACAGGCCGAAGACGCGCTTCGCATTCAGATCGCCGAAGCCGAACTCAGCGGCGCGCCAGCAGATATTTGGCTTTTCGGTTATGCGCCGGGCACGAGCGTGGTCGATGTCCAGGCCGGCGCCAATCGCGGCCGCGAACTTGAGCATTTCAACGTCGTTCTCGAGATGACGCATCTTGGAGAATGGTCCGGCGAAGCCGTCATCTTCGAGCACCCGGCGACCGATGAGCGCGCCTATGCCGTCCTGGTGCAGAGTTTCGCCGAGCATGGCGTCATCGCCGCCGCGTCAATCGACAACACGGCGGCGCACCTCGCGCCTTGAATTACTCAGCGCGCGTGTAGGTCGAGCGGTAAAGCGGCGTCCAGCTTTCACCGCGATCCGCTGTCATGTCGACGGTGAAGAGATGCGCATCTTCCTGCGTCGACCATGTCAGCCGGAAATGCAGATTAGCGCCGCTCGGCGTCACCCAGGGCGTGTCGGGCCTGATATTGGTCGCAACCAGAGCGCCGCTCTCGTCGAAATTACCTTCGTATACGTCGGGGACGCCGAACTGCGAGTCGAGCACGAAGATGCGATAGACCTCGCGCATGGCGTCGTAGCCGAAAATCGTCTCAACGGTTGCGACGTCTTCGCCGAACGGGAACAGGCTGACCTCGCGCAGGCCGGCGCCGTCGAGCATGTATTCGACGCTCGAGGGTTGCGCGTCATGGCTCACCCAGCCGGTTTCCTCCGCGCTTTCATGCACGACCGACCACGCGCCCGTCATATGTGCGAGCCGCTCCATCGGCGCGCGCCATGCCGGCGCTTCAGCCGCCGCGTTCTCGGACGCGTCTTCTTGCGCGTGCGCGCTGATGGGTGCTGCGACAAGCACAGCGGCGGTCATTATGGCGCGGATCATGGCGTCTCCTCTCCCAAGCAGATGCGCTTGGCGTAGCCACACCGCAACGGCGCTCCAAGTTACGGCTCTGTAAGAAAACGCAAAACGC
The DNA here is from genome assembly GCA_030428405.1 of Alphaproteobacteria bacterium. Taxonomy (GTDB): domain Bacteria; phylum Pseudomonadota; class Alphaproteobacteria; order Caulobacterales; family Maricaulaceae; genus JAUIEH01. Next base: position 1,942 of record JAUIEH010000377.1, on the reverse strand, counting down.
GTCGAACGACGCCTATTCGTCGATGGGAGGCAGTTCGACTCCGACCGGCTCTTCGCCCTCAGGCTGCGCGACTTCATCGAGCGGCCGCAAAATGCGCTCGGCCGCGAACTCAGGCAGCAGATAGGCCCAGCCCTCGCTCACCGCGGCGATTGCAGCGGCGCGTTCGACGACGGCCTGATCAGGCGAGCGTTCTTCTGGAATGGCGGAGGAAACGGCTTCCTCGCCATCAGGCGCTGCGTCGGCAGGCGGTTCGACCGGCGCGCGCGCATTCGTCTCGATGACGGCCCAGCGCTCCTCACCCTCCGCGAATATGTTCAGTGTAACAACGAAACCGTCAGCGGAGACCGACACATGGCTGCCGACAGGCGCGCCATCTAACTCGGATGAGGCTCGCACATCGTTAAACCTCAGACGTGACAACGCGCCCGCCATGGTCGAGCCGGACGACTGGTTGAGCAATTCCCAGCCTTGCGACGGCTCGGCCAGCTCATAGCGCCCGCTCGGTCCCTGATCGCGCACGATGCGATAAGCGGGCCCCTCCTCCGGCGTCACGATTATTTCGGCGACGGCGTCGCGCGGCACGCTGAACAGTTCCAGGTCGATGACATCGTCGACGCTGTCGAGTTCCGGCAGCTCGCCGACCGCAACGAAGGTCTGCGCTTCATCGGGATAGCGCACATATTGACCGCCGGTGCGCCGCGCATTGCCGACGATCAGCGCCGCCAACCCTGCGCCGTTCTCCGCGAAGGCTTCGATGCGCACGCCATCCCCGTCCGCTGACGGATCGTCGAGACCAAGGCGGTGATGCCTGCCCGGCTCGGCCGTCTTGCGCTCGACAAATTCGAGATTGACCAGACCCTCCATCAACGCAACGACCGAGGCCGCATCCGCCGGATAGCCGCCGCGTTCTGCAACGGTCCAGGTCTCGCCGTCGCGCTCAATCGTCAGCTGTTGTTCGCTCGATGTAATGCGCAGGCGCGCGGTTTCAGAAGCGCGCTCGGCGAGTTGCGGAAACACCACGCCGCTGATCCGCTCGGCCCGGTTTGCGTTGGCGTCGCGATTGACCACGGCGAAGGACGCCGCGGCGAGCACCGCCGTTGCAATGAATACGCGCGCGCCGATCCGGCCTCGTCTCTCATACGCATAGGCCGTCATTGCGTTCTCCCGCGGCCCTGAGCGCGCCGGCGCGCAATGAACATCCACACGCCCGCAAGCGCGATGAGGATCGGCGCCATCCAGACATTCAATATGATCAACCAGGCTTCCAGCCGGTCGATGCCGACGCGGAAATCGCGCTGCACGCCGCGAAGCCGCGAGCGCGCCGTCGAGAAAGCATCGCGCGCCCGGTCGAGTTCAGCCAGCGCCTCATCCGCAATCTGAGGATCGCCGGGCAGAAGCCCCTGCTCACGCGAGGCGGCCTGAAGACGCGCGAGATTTTCCTGCGCCGCTTCGAGTTCGGTCTGCAGCTCGGCCTGGCGCTCGGCGAGCTCCTGTTCGGCGCGCGCGCGCATATCGTCCACCAGCGTCATCGGGCGCGCCGACGGCGCACGCGAGCGCAACGATATCAAGGCGTCGGAGCCTGACAGGCGGTCGAGGACATTGATGATGAAGGCGGCGTTGTCCGCAACGGTCGAAGCCCCAAACACGCCGTCGCTGGTGACGTAGAACATGTCGTCGAGTATGTCGGCGTCGGCGACGAGCACGATTTCGGCGCGCCCGCTGGTCAAGCTCGACGGCGCGTCCGCGTCAGAAGCGGCCTCGACCGGCTCATCCAGTTCCCCGGCTTCCGCATCATCCGTCGCCGGCGCATCTTCAGCGCCTTCCGCCGCTTCATCGCCTGCGCCATCGCCCTCAGCGTCGGCATCGCCAGGCGGTCCGTCAGGAAAGGCTGATTGCAATTCGCCGGAGAGATTGGCGATGAGCGCGCGGCCGCCGCTGGCGC
>JAUIEH010000376.1 GCA_030428405.1 Alphaproteobacteria bacterium | reverse complement strand
ACGCGTGCGGCCCGTCCGCTCCCGCATTAACGCTAACGGGCAGGTTGCGCGGCGTCGAGCGCTAGCGCGCGCCGCGACCTAAAAAATCCGAGAAAACGACTCGGGCGAGGGGATCGGCGCCGTCATTATCGACTTCGAACAGGGCCGCGAAGCTGGTCGGAAAGCCGCTCGACAGCCGGTCGAGGGCGGTCTGGCCGCCCGCATTGCTGCGCGTGGCGAGATCATAGGCGCAGTCATGCATGCCGGGATTGTGGCCGATGACGACAACCGTGTCGGCGTCCGCGTGCGCGCAGATGGCGTCTTCAATCGCGTCGGGTCCCGCCATATAGAGCGCGTCGACGACGATGCGTTCGCTGATTTTCACTGTTTCTTCAATGACATCCGCTGTCTGCAGCGTGCGAATGGCGGGCGAGACGACAATCACCGCGCGCGCCGCGACGAAAGGTGCGATCTGACTTGCGGTGGCGGCGGCCTCGGAACGCCCGCGCTCGTTGATTTCGCGCGCCTTGTCGCTTGACGCCGCCCAGTGTCGTTCGGCTTTGGCGTGCCGCATCAAGACCAAGCGTCGCACCATGTCGGCAGTCCTTCCGTTCCTAAGCGCGGCGGGAGATCCGGGCCCAACCTAACCCGGTTTTCTGCAACCGCTATCGCCTGCCGGGAAATATTTTGCGCCTCAGAACAGGTGTGAACGAGTCCTTAGGTTTTAGATAAATAATGACCAGAAGATACTGACTCGAAACATAATTGATTGGAATGTTCACTGGTTATTTCGAGGTTGACTTGGCGTTTGATTTCCCATTGCGCTCTTGCAAAAATGGGGGTTTCATTAAAAAACTGACCGATGTAAACACGCATCAATCTAGCTGCAATTACGAGCCGGCGCCTTCAACGACGCCGTCTCTTTGCGCTCGTCGTGAACATATTGCGACAGCGTGCATGACGCGTGGCGGAAAAAAGAGAAGGACGAGTCGATGGCGGAAGAGACAGATGCGCGTGAGCGCATCGTCGATCCTCAGGAGTTTGGTCACGATCCGCTCAAAGTGCGTGAGACCGATCATTATCAGGCTGAGTATTTCCAGAGCTTCGTCGAAAAATGGGACGAACTGATCGATTGGGACGGCCGGGCGGAAAGCGAAGGCGAATTCTTCATCAAGCTCCTGCGTGACCGCGGCAAAAAAACCGTGCTGGACGCAGCCGCAGGCACGGGATTCCACTCGGTCAGCCTGCTCGAGGCCGGCTTCGACGTCACGACCGGCGACGGCAGCGCAGAGATGCTCGTCAAGGCGTTTGAGAACGCCAAGCAGCGCGGCCATGTCCTCAAGACCGTTCAGGCTGACTGGCGCTGGCTCAATCGCGACATCAAGGGCAAGTTCGACGCCGTATTGTGTCTCGGCAATTCGTTCACCCACCTCTTCAACGAAAAGGATCGCCGGCGCGCGCTCGCGGAATTTTACGCGGCGCTGAATTATGACGGCGTCCTGATCCTCGACCATCGCAACTACGATGCGATTCTCGACGACAAATTCAGCACAAAGAGGAAATATTATTATTGCGGCGAGGATGTCGTCGCTGAGCCCGAGCATGTCGATGAGGGGCTGGCGCGGTTTCGCTACGCCTTCCCGGACGGCAGCGAGTACAAGCTGAACATGTTCCCGTTGCGCAAAGCCTATGTCGATGAGCTGATCATGAACGCGGGCTTTGAGCGCGTCACGACCTATGCCGATTTCGGGCAGACGGCTCCCGGCGAGGAGCCCAATTTCTTTATCCATGTGGCGGAGAAAACGGTTAATGAGTAAGCGTTTTTCGGACGACGCCGTCGTAGCGGAACAATATTACAACAGCAGCGACGCCGATCGGTTTTACCACGCCATCTGGGGCGGCGAGGACATCCATATCGGACTCTATGAGAGCGCCGAAGAGCCGATCGCCGACGCCAGCAGGCGCACAGTCTCCCACATGATCGCGCGTCTATCCGATGTTGGTGATGACGCGCGCGTTCTCGATCTAGGCGCGGGCTATGGCGGCGCTGCGCGCCAGATCGTCGCCGCGCGCGGCTGGGTGGTCGATTGCGTCAACATCTCCGAGACGCAGAATGCGCGCAATCGCGGGCTGAACGCGGATGCGGGCGTCGAGGGTTCCATCCGTGTGCTGCATGGCAGTTTCGACAATCCGCCCGTCGTGGCCGGCAGCTATGACGTCGTCTGGTCACAAGATGCGTTTCTGCACGGAGAAGACCGCGCAAGAATTATTTCCGAGGCTGCGAAAGCTCTGAAGGGCGGAGGGCGGCTCATATTCACCGACCCGATGGCGAAGGCGAACGCGCCGGCCGAGGCGCTGCAGCCAATCTTCGACCGCATCCATTTGAGCAGTTTGGGCACGATCGAATTTTACCGCCAAGCCGCCGCCGAGGCTGGTCTCGACGTGGTCGGCGTTGAGGAAATGCCCGACATGCTGGGCGCGCATTATTCGCGCGTGCGCGAGGAGCTGACGCGCCGGCGCGATGAACTCGCAGAGATCGTCGCGCTCGACTATGTCGACCGCATGATTGCGGGGCTTGGCCATTGGGTGGACGGCGCTGAGAAGGGCTGGCTGACCTGGGGCGTCCTCGACTTCAAGAAGCGGGACTGAACGATGCGGGCGCGCAGCGGCTGGCTTAAGGGGCTTAATCCAACCGTTGCGATCACGTCCAAGGCGCTCGTGCTGGCGCTGGTCTTGTTTGGCGTATTGGCGACGGGGGTCGCGTCCAGCGCATTCGTCACGGTACGCGACGCCATCACCGCGAGCCTCGGCTGGTGGTATCTCTGGCTCGTTCTCGGCGCACTGGTTTTCGTGATCGGGCTCGCAGCAAGCCCGGCCGGGCGCATCAGGCTCGGGCGTGATGATGAGCGCCCGAGCTATTCCTGGCCGACCTGGTTTGCAATGCTGTTTGCATCCGGCATGGGCATCGGGCTCGTCTATTGGGGCGTGGCCGAGCCGGTCATGCATTACGTGAACGGTGCGCCGATCACGCCGAGTGATCCTTCACACGCCCAATCATCGCGTTCAGCGCTGGCGGTCGCGTTCTTTCACGCCGGTCTCCATCCGTGGTCGGTCTATGCGCTTTCCGGCGCTGCGCTCGCCTATTTCTCCTACCGTCAGGGCCTGCCGCTGACCGTGCGCTCTGCGCTGCATCCGCTTATTGGCGCGCGCATATATGGACCGATCGGCCACGCCGCGGACATTCTCGCCGTGCTCGCCACGACGCTGGGCGTTGCGACATCGCTCGGCTTCGGCGTGCAGCAGATAAACGCCGGGCTCGACAGCCTGATTGGCTGGCGCATTTCGGTCTCTCACCAGATCATCCTGATCGGGCTGATTACGACCGCCGCGGTCATTTCCGTCGCCA
>JAUIEH010000375.1 GCA_030428405.1 Alphaproteobacteria bacterium | reverse complement strand
GCGGCGTGCGACTTGTTGAACCCGTAGCCCGCGAACTGCGCGACCAGATCGAAAATATGCGACGCTTTTGATTTGGGCACGTCGTTTTTCGCTGCGCCCTCGAGGAAGCGGACGCGCTGCTTGTCCATCTCCTCTTTCTTCTTCTTGCCCATGGCGCGGCGCAGAATGTCGGCTTCGCCGAGCGAGTAGCCCGAGAGGACCTGCGCGATGCGCATCACCTGTTCCTGATAGATGATGACGCCGTAGGTCTCCTCCAGGATCGGCGTCAGCATGGGATGGAGATAATCTGGTTCCGCCCGCCCGAATTTCCGGTCGACATAAGTGTCGATATTGTCCATCGGACCCGGACGGTAGAGCGAGATGAGGGCGATCAGATCCTCGATCTTGTCGGGCCGCATCTTTTTGAGCGTGTCGCGCATCCCTGAGCTTTCCAGCTGGAACACGCCGATAGAGGCGCCGGACGACAACATCTCATAGGTCGCCGGGTCATCGATGGGCACGGCGTCGAGGTCGAGCTCGATGCCCTGCTCGCTCAGATATTTCAGCGCACGGTCAATGACCGAGAGCGTTTTCAGGCCCAGAAAATCGAACTTCACCAGACCCGCCGGCTCGACCCAGTTCATATTGAACTGGGTGGCGGGAAGACTGGCGCGCGGATCGCGATAGAGTGGGACGAGCTCCGTCAGCGGACGGTCCCCGATAACGACGCCGGCGGCGTGCGTTGAAGCGTTCCGGTTAAGCCCTTCGAGCGCCTGGGCCGTCTCCAACAGCTTGGCGACGTCGGAATCCTCGCGCTGCATCTCAATGAGTCGCGGCTCGCCGGCGATGGCTTCGGCGAGCTTGACGGGCGCTGCCGGATTGAACGGGATCAGCTTGGCGATGCGGTCGACCATGCCGAAGGGCAGCTGCATCACGCGACCGACATCGCGAATGGCCGCGCGCGCTTGCAGCGTGCCGAATGTGATGATCTGCGCGACGCGGTCCTCGCCATATTTGTCGCAGACATAATCGATCACTTCGCCGCGCCGCTCCTGGCAGAAATCGATGTCGAAGTCGGGCATCGAGATACGCTCAGGATTGAGGAAGCGCTCGAACAGGAGACCGAACCGCAAGGGGTCGAGATCGGTGATGGTGAGCGACCAGGCGACCAGCGAGCCCGCGCCGGAACCGCGCCCCGGCCCGACCGGAACGCCCGCCTGTTTGGCCCATTTGATAAAGTCCGCAACGATCAGAAAATAGCCCGGAAAACCCATCTGGGTGATGACGTCGATCTCAAGTTCGAGCCGGGCTTCATAGTCTTCACGCGATGCAGCGAGCTCGCGCCCTTCAAGACGCATGGCCAAACCGTCGCGCGCCTGGGCCGCCAGCTCTGCGGCTTCGTCGCGGCCAGCTTCGCCGGTGAAGCGCGGCAGGATGGGCCCGCGCCGCAACGGTCGGTAGGAGCAGCGCTGCGCGATGTCGGCGGTGTTGGCGATCGCTTCAGGCAGATCGGCGAAGCGTGCGCGCATCTGGCCGCCATCGGCGAAATAATGCTCACGCGTGACGCGCCGGCGCTCCTCAACACCCAAGAATGTTCCGTCCGCGATGCATAACAACGCATCATGAGCTTCATACATTTTGGGTGATGAGAAATAAGGCTCGTTCGTCGCCACCAGCGGCAGACTGCGCGCATATGCAAGATCGATCAGCGCGGGCTCGACGAGCTGTTCGCGGCTGAGACCATGACGCTGCAGCTCGACATAAAGCCGGTCGGCGTAAGCGCCTTGCAATCGGGTCAAAAGCTCTTCGGCTTCCTCCTGCCGGGCGTCGGCGAGCAGCCGGTCGAGCGGTCCGTTCGGCCCGCCGGTGAGGCAGAGGAGCCCGTCGGTGTCGCGCAAGAGCTCTGCAAACGGAACATGGGGCGCCTCGGTCGGCTCGACCTCGAGAAAGGCCTTGCTCGTCAGCTGCATCAGCCGAGCATAGCCCGCCTCATTTTGGGCCAGGAGCGCGATGCGGCCGTCGGGTTCCGTGCGCTGGGCGCCAAGCGGCTTTGGACCGACAGCGACCGACAAGGACAGCCCCACGATCGGCTGCACGCCGCGCGCGGCCATCACTTCGGAAAATTCCAGCGCGCCGAACAGATTGTCGGAATCCGTCAGCGCCGCGGCCGGCATTTCATGACCGACGCAATTCTTGGCGATCTCATCGGGACGCATCGCGCCTTCGAGCAGGGAAAACGAGGAGCGGCAGCGCAGATGTATGAACGGCGCATCGGCCATGATCGCCTCCCCCGAAGCCGCGCGCCCATGCGCGCGCAAGTTCCTTATTTGTTCTTATGCGAGTCGGCGATGCAATTCAATGCGCGACCAAGCGCCGTCCCCAGGCTGGGGCGGCTCAGCGCGCGCTCACGCGCACGCGCTCAAGATGGCCGTCCCTGAGCGTGAACACCCGGTCCATGAAACCGATGAGCTCATGGTTATGCGTGGCGATGAGTGCTGCGACCTTTTCAATCCGTATGAGGTCGAAAAGCGACTGGAACACATTGCCCGAGGTTGCGGGGTCGAGATTGCCGGTCGGCTCATCAGCCAGAAGAATGCGCGGATGATTGGCGATGGCGCGCGCGATTGCGACGCGTTGCTGCTCGCCGCCGGAGAGCTGGGCGGGCTGATGCTCCATACGGTCTTTCAGGCCGAGCATAGTGAGCAGACGCGCGGCTTCGGCCTTGGCGTCTTTCTTTTTGACGCCCGAAATCATTTGCGGCAGCGCCACGTTTTCGAGCGCGGTGAATTCCGGCAGGAGGTGGTGGAACTGATAAACGAAACCGATTTTGGCGCGGCGCGTGCGCGTGCGCTCGGCATCCGACAACGCCAGGCACTCCTCGCCGTCGACCCATACCTCGCCTCCGCTCGGCTCCTCAAGCAGGCCGGCGGCGTGCAGCAGCGAGGACTTGCCCGAGCCAGACGGCCCGATCAGGCCGACAATCTCGCCGGGCCGGACATCGAGATCGACGCGGCGCAGAACTTCTAATGTTTCGTGGCCGGATTGATAAGAGCGCGCAAGCTTGCGCACGCTCAAGACCGGCTCCAGCGACGGCGGCGCCCAGGGCTCGCTCATGAGACGACCTCACTCATAGCGAAGCGCCTCCACGGGATCGAGGCGGGCTGCGCGCCAGGCCGGCGGCAGGGTCGCAAGGCACGACATCAACAAGCCCCAGCCGGTGACGAGCGCGACTTCGCCCCATTCGACCCGCGCCGGGAGATTGTCGAGGAAATAGATGTCGGACGGAAAGACAGGTCCGAAAATGGTTTCAATGCCGGTCTGGATCGCCTCGATGTTGAGACAGAACAACACGCCGACGGTCAGTCCGATCAGCGTGCCAAACACGCCGACCGCTGCGCCCGACATGAAGAAGACGCGC
>JAUIEH010000374.1 GCA_030428405.1 Alphaproteobacteria bacterium | reverse complement strand
CAAACCTCATAAGCCCAGTCGATCCAGGGCGTGACCGCGGCGAGGTCGTCGGCCGGCACAGTCGCGCCGCACCACAGCCTGAAGCCCGGCGGCGCGGTCTTGTAAGCCGAGATGTCATAGGCGACGCCCTCCTCGGCCAAAAGCTTCAACATGCGGGCCTGTAACGCTTTTTTGGCCTCGAGCGGCATATCGCCCTTGAAGGTGAAGCACGCGCTCGTCGCCGAGCGCAGCGCAACATCCAGGCATTGCGGGCGCGCCCAGTCGGAGGCTTCCAGCCAGTCATAGACGAGCCGCGAATTCTCATCGGCGCGCGCGATGAGCGCCGGCAGGCCGCCGATTTCCTGGGCCCATTCGAGCGCGTCGATATGGTCCTCGATGCACCACATGGAGGGCGTGTTGATGGTCATGCCCTCATAAAGCGAGAGATTCGCCTTGCCGCCCTCAGCCAGGCGCAAGAGCTTCGGCACGGGTCGGCTGGGCACATATTCGTTGAGCCGGGCGATGGCGCGCGGCGAGACGATCATCACGCCATGGGCGGCCTCTCCGCCCATCACCTTCTGGAACGAGTATGTGATGACGTCGAGCTTTTCCCACGGCAACGGCATCGCGAAAGCCGCCGACGTCGCATCGCAAATCGTCAGGCCCTCACGGTCGGCCGCGATCCAGTCGTCATTTGGCACGCGCACGCCCGAGGTGGTGCCGTTCCAGGTGAACACGACGTCGCGCTCGGGGCGGTAAGCGCTCATATCCGGCAGTTCGCCATAATCGGCTTCAAAGACGCGCAAATCGTCGAATTTGAGCTGCTCGACCGCGTCGATCGCCCAATCCTTGCCAAAGGCGTCCCAGGCGAACACGTCGACGCCGCGCGGGCCCAGCATGGACCACATCGCCGCCTCCACCGCGCCCGTATCCGAGCCCGGCACGATGGCGATGCGATAATCGGACGGCACGCCCAATATCTCGCCGATGAGCCTGGTTGCGTAGTTCATCCGCGCAATCGATTCATGCGCGCGATGGCTGCGGCCGAGGCCGGCCGCGCCGGCGATCTTCTCCGCCGTCCAGCCCGGCCGCTTGCGCGTAGGCCCCGGCGAAAAGCGCGGATCGGACGGACGACGGGCGAGTTTGGAAGTCATGGCGGTGGCCGGCTTTTGCAATTGCGAACAAGGCTAAGCGCGGTAGCGCTTGTCGAGCCCCGGGGCAAGGGTTGGGGGTGTTTGGGGGAGCAGCAGCGACTGGCCAGATGTCTCGGAGTTCAACGCTGACGAATTCGAGCGGCGACGTGCGGCCCTTTGCTGCTGTTCGGGGCCAGCTAACGAACCACCCGCCGGTCTAGAAGGGAATATCCAATAAAAAGATCAAATTTGCGATGCTGGCGGCGACAGGCGTTAGTGTGATGCAGCAGAGAAGAACAGTCGACGGAGCAATTCTTCACACCGAGAACAGCCAGTATTGCACCTTCACCGCGCAAATGAGCGCCAAGGATCGACCCGCCGATCCGAACACTGAGCACACACTCGCCAAGATAAGGGGCGTGAGTTCTAATCCCATCGCCCGCACTAGATTAATTTTTTTTGCAGTGAGTCAGGTCGGCAGGTTTGGACGCATGCGGTGCGTTTGGGGACGCTTGTGTGGGAGCGTGAGTTCATGTTCGCCTGGAGCCTGCGATGTCTCCGTACCAACACGTTCGCCGCCGCGGCGCGCGATTACCGACCAGCCAACCGGTCGATATTCGCGCGCGCGCCAGGATAGCCCAGCACATCCGCGCGCACGTAGAGCCAGAACGCGACGCCGATGTCGCGCCGCACCCCGGTTCCGTTCTCGTAAAACGCCCCGAGATTGTTTGTTCCCAGTGGGTGGTCTTGGAAGGCCGCCATGAGATTTAGTCGATATGCCCGGTCGAGGTCGCGAGCGACACCCTCCCCGTTCAAGTAGAGCAGTGCGAGATTCGCCTGGGCATATGCATCCTGTAATTCTGCCGCACGCTGATAATAAGCGACCGTTTGAGCCAGGTCTCGCGGCAGGATGGCTCCGGTTTCGTACTGGTAGGCAAGCGCAGACAACGCACGCGGTTCGTTCTGTGCGGCCGCGCGACGAAGATATTCAATTCCGGTGTCTACGTTCCTCGGCACACCAAGGCCTTCCAAATAGAACGTCGACATCTGAGTGAACGCGAAAGCTGCGCCTTCGGCGGCAGACTCTTCTGCGAGGCGACGTGCTTGGGCGTAGTTCTGGTTTACGCCCAAGCCGAGCCTGTAGAGCTGGCTAAGGTGGGCGCCTGCGGTCGTATCTCCCGCCTCTCGCGCCATTTGAAACAGGCCATGCGCACGCGCGTAGTCACGCTCCACGCCCCGGCCGGTCGCATGAGCAAACGCAAGCCGAATTTGGGCCTGTGCATTACCTTGATCTGCGGCCCGTTCGAAGTGTGCAGCTGCGACGCTGGCGAGCGGCCGCGCGCCATAGCCGCGAAAGAGAAGCGTTCCATATGCGACGTGCCCGCGCGGAAAATCGGCAGACGCGGATCTGTACGCCCAGTAGCACGCGCGTTCGACGTCGATATTGGCGACGTCGCGCTCACCCATGTAATGCATCGCCAACAACGCCTGCGCCCGTGGATCCGTCTGCGCGATCGCCTCAACGGCTTCGCGCGAGACGACGTCTCGTATCTCCAAGATCAGATCGCGCGGCGGCATCGTTGACCACGAATGATCGGAGATCCGGTCAAGCGCCTGCTCGGCGCTGCGGCGGTCCGCCCGAGAGATCGACGGCAGGCTCGGAACATACCATTGCTCGGACACGACTGATGGGACTGCGCCGAATTGCTCGCTCGCGCCGCACGTTGTTGGGCCGGTGGTCAGGACCTCTGGGGTAGCCTGTTCAGCGATCTCGGACATGCGGTCGCGGGTTTCGTTGAGCTCCCCGAAGTTTCGCTGAAACTCCTCAAGCCGTTCGAGCTGTTCCTGTGAGGTCTGGCCAAACGCGGCGGTCGACGACAGACAAACGCATGCAAGCGCGAGAACTCTCAGCATCGGACATGCCCCCTCACCTCTGAACTCATTACCGCACTGCAGCGCCGATCTCGTTTGCGTGCGGTGATTTACCGCCCACAGACTACCCGGCAAAGCTGAGACATCGCAACGTTGCGGTGTGGTCTCCGCTGCTTTCCGACGACCTGAATTGCCTGCACCTCTCCCCGCCGATTTGCTCAACGTGCAGCGCGGGGAGAATAAGCGGAAAGCTCGGGGCGATTTGAAGGCCGCGCCGCGAGCCGATGTAAGCGCCCGCCTTAACCGCCACGCGGCGCAAAGCGACCGCCCGTCCCGTCTGGGACGAGCGATCGCCATGCAGTTTCGCGTTTCGACGTCTTCGTGCGGCGCGTCAGGCCACACGATGGGCGAGCGAGTAGCCT
>JAUIEH010000373.1 GCA_030428405.1 Alphaproteobacteria bacterium | reverse complement strand
CGAGCTGGCGGACGAATAATCAATGCCCGCGCCTGGTTGGAAAATCGTGCCCATGACGAGGCCGAGCGTGACGGCGATGGCGGTGGTTCCGAGATAGAGCAGAATGGCGCGCCCGCCGAGTGAACCAAGCCGCTTGGGATCGCCCATGGCGATGACGCCGGATGCGAGCGTGAGGAAAATCAGGGGAACGATCAGCATCCGAATCAGCCGGATGAAGGCGTCGCCGAACGGCTTGAACCAGGTCGTGGCGATCGCCCCGCCCTCGTCCACGCCGAGCCCGTAGCGAAGCCCCAGACCGATGGCGACGCCGAGAACCAGCCCCAACATCACGCGCGCCCACAATGGCGTTGCGAACCATGCTCTCATCGTTGCGCCTCCCAATCCTGGCGAGGCAGCCTAAGCTGCGCCGCGCCTGCGTCAATCAAGCGCAAATCAGAGCGCGCCGGCACACGCTGCGCGTTCAGTCGGCTTCGGCCTCGCGCCTGAACTCCATCAGATCGCCGGGCTGACAGTCGAGAACGTCGCAGATCTTATCCAGCGTCTCGAATTTCACGCCCTTCATGTGACCGGATTTGAGCTTTGACAGATTGGCTTCGGTCACGCCGATAGCGGCGGCCAAGTCTTTCGACTTCATCTTGCGATGCGCGAGCATCACATCGAGGCGGAGAAAGATCGCCATCGCAGATCAAAAATAGCGCTCGGTCTCTTCGCGAAAGGCGTCGCCCTCCTCAAGCGCGAAAGAGACCAGAAACAAGACAGCCGTCGTGAAAAGCATTGCATAGGCATGGTCTGAAACCTGGATATGCGTCCAGAGCGGCTGGTCGGAAAACTCGCCTTGCGACCAGCGGCGCGCGCCGCTCAAAAGAATGTCCGCCAACGTTGCAAGGCCGGCGAACAGCGCGTAACCGCGCAATCGCCGCACCGTGCTCAAGTCGATCAGGGCGCCGCGCGCAAAGCGCCGAAACAGCAAGAACAAGTGAGCGAGCGCGGCGAGCCAGAGCAGAAATGCGGGCGTGATGGCGGCGATCCCGACCAGGCGGCGCTCGGGCACGGGCGGCAGATCGAAGATTTCCACCGTCGTGGAACCCCACGCCAATAAGGTGAGGTCGTAGGCCCAATACAGCACCAACAAGAAGAGCTGGGCGAGCGCGACAATGGGCAAAAACGCCATCATGACGAGGCTGGCGGCGCGCACGAACGGCCTGCGTCGATCCATAATTTCTCCAATTGACAATATCTTGTCGATTTTCGACAATTTTTAGGTCAAAACAGATAATCGCATGCATCGCGCTGATGGCCAATCATCCGGCGCGGCGCAGTGAGAGGGTCGGAGAGAAAGGTGCATGGATATCACTCAGTATACGGTGAGCTTCGTTCTCTGGTGGTTGGTGATCGCCGCCCTGCTCGTTGCGTTGAAAACGTTTCGGCTCGCCGACATCTCGCCGGTCTGGCTGCTCGCCGCCTTCGCCGCCAAGCTTTGCTATTTCGTCGCCATTTTCCTTGGCGCAGGCCTGATCCCGCTGGAGCCCGTCTTCGGCGAACTGCAATTCAACTGGAGCGGCAAGATCGTTTCGGTCGGCGCAACGCTGGTCATGGTCGCAGCGCTGCTCATCGTCTCGCGGCGCATGACGCCGGCCGCGCTGGGTCTGACATTGAAACAAAATGAAGGCTCGGTCGTTCCCGCGCTGATCGCGACGGCGCTGATGACGGCGGGGTTGATCGGCGTGCAATTGCTCGCCGGCGACGGCGGCGATCCGAGCACGGAGCGGCTGCTCTATCAAGCGACCATGCCGGGCGTTGATGAAGAACTGTTCTTCCGCGGCTTGTTTCTGGCCCTGATGGTCGCTGCGGCGCCGTCGCGCGATTACCGTCTCCTTGGCGCGCCGATCAATGTCGGCGGCTTGTTGGTCACTTTGATGTTCGGCCTGGGCCACAGCCTGTTCTGGAACGGGGAATCGCTCGCCTTCGACCCGGCGATCTTCATCATCACCGGAGCGCTCGGCTTTGGCCTTTTATGGATCCGCATGCGCACGGGCAGCGTAGTGATCGCCATCCTCGCGCACAACGTCATCAATTTCGCGGCGTCGTTTTTCTGATCGCACCTAAGCAAGCTTGCGCGTCAGCCAGACATATTCGAGCGCCATGCGGCGTGCGGTTTCCTTGAGATTGGCGGCGGCGGAGTGGCCGCCATCGATATTCTCATAATAGGAAAAATCGTGGCCCTGCTCGGCGATGCGCGCAGCCATCTTGCGCGCATGTCCCGGATGGACGCGGTCGTCCTTGGTCGAGGTTACGAAGAAGATTTCCGGATAGGTCTTGTCGGCGGAAACGTTGTGATAAGGCGAGATGCGCTCGAGAAAGACGCGCTCTTCCGGTTTTTCAGGATCGCCATATTCGCCGACCCAGGACGCGCCCGCGAGCAGCAAGTGATAGCGCAGCATGTCCAGCAGCGGCACCTGGCAAACGACTGCGTTGAACAAGTCCGGGCGCTGAACATAAAGCGCGCCGACCAGTAGCCCGCCATTCGAACCGCCCATGACGCCGAGATGGTCGGGGCTCGTCACTTTGCGCGCGACCAGGTCCTCGGCCACCGCGATCATGTCGTCAAAGCCGGTCTGACGCCTGGTCTGCAAGGCCGCCTGATGCCAGGCCGGTCCGAACTCGCCGCCGCCGCGAATATTCGCCAGCGCAAACGCGCCGCCGCGCTCGAGCCAGAGCTTTCCGCGCACGCCCGAATAAGACGGCGTCATCGAAATTTCGAAACCGCCATAGCCATAAAGCAACGTGGGCGTAGACGCATCGAACGCCATGTCCGCGCGCCGAACGAGGAAATACGGGATCTTCTCGCCGTCGCTTGATGCGGCCTCATGCTGCTCGACGACGAGACCATCCGCGTTGAAGCGCGCGGGCGCTGATTTTTCGCCCAGGCGCTCTCCGGTTGCGACATTGACCGCGATCAGGGTCGCCGGATCGACGAAGCTCTCGACATTGATGAAGACGATATCCGTATCGGGAAAGGCTGAGACCACGCCGACCGCGCCGTGCGGCGGCAGGTCTATGCGCTCCCGGCTCCAGGCGCCGTCAGCGAAGTCATAGGCATAGCTAGCGCCTTTGACGTTTTCGTAGAGCGTCACGACGAGCTTTGATTTGGCGCGCGAGACGCCGCCCAGCGATTCACGCGGACCCGGCTGATGGATGATGCGGATTGGCGCATCGGAAGAACCGGCGGCCGCGACTTCCCACGGCATGGACAAGAGCGCGCCGCGCAAGAACGTCTCGCCGCCTGCGCGCGGGGTCCAGTCCTCTTCGAGCGAGAAAACGATCTCGCCCTTAAACCAGCAGATCATCGAGGACTTGCGCGGCAGCGCCATCTCGATCGGCGCGCCTTCCTTCGGCAGGCGCCAATAAGCGTG